>DAOUYY010000006.1 GCA_030665885.1 Fidelibacterota bacterium | reverse complement strand
AAAAAATTATCAAGGTTCTTCTCTTTTTCTAAAAACTCAATTACGGCATTATCCAGCCCTGTAAAATGTTTATATTTTTCATATCTACCGGGATTATGTATGGCACGGCAATCAAAGACAAAGCCGCCTCCATTACCTGATGTATCAACGGGTATACCTTTTTTGTATGAAAAACTGTTAATGCTCACTTTTAAAATGTTTTTTGTCTTTCCTAAGTCTTTAAGTTCCTGCGAATCTACTACTCTTTTTAGAACGTTTGTAAGGGTTGGTATTTTTATAGGCAAGATTACATTATTGAGCAGATATTCAAGATTTTCTATTGCATAAGGGATACTCTGTAAAAAGTGCTCTTTCTTTTCATAAAATCCTCTAAAACCGTAAGAACCCATTGCCTGCATAATACGAATCAAAACGTAACCATAAAAGTATTGAATGAATTCGTTTTCCTTTATATCTATTAAATTACGAACATTATTGATATACTCTTTAAGTAATTCATTTCTGATATATTGAGGAATATCTGCTTTTGCATCATATAGCATCGAAGCCAGGTCATATTGTAGTGCCCCTTTTCGACCGCCCTGGTAATCAATAAAATAGATTTCATTATTGTAAATCATAATATTTCGTGACTGAAAGTCGCGATATAAAAAGAAGCTGCAATCTGTTTTCAATAGATAGTCTGTAAATTTATGAAAATCATTTTCCAGGTCCTGTTCATCAAATGGGATTTTAGATAATTTAAGAAAATAATATTTAAAGTAATTCAAATCCCATATCATTGACTGTTTATCAAAACTTGCTCTTGGATAACAAATGCTGTAGTCAAAATCCTTTGCTGCGTATATTTGAAATTGCGGTAATATTTCAATTACCTTTTTATACATATCAATAAGTTCTTTGGGAAAAATACCGCTTTTATAAACATTAGTTAAGTAGGAGTAAAGAGTCGTATCGCCAAGGTCCTGGATTAAGTAGGTACTTTTTTCCAACTCTTCTGCATAGATTTCGGGAACATTCAGACCTTTATTTAGAAAATGTCGGGAGAATTCCAAAAATGCTATATTTTCTTTTTTATCCGGGTTAAATACCCCTAATGCTACTTTATTTTTACTTTTAATTCGATAATATTCACGATACGAGCCTGACGGTGGCAAAGGAGAAATGCTAATGGCTTTTTCACCTGACCAGTTTTCGAATAATTTAATTAATTGTTGATTCTTATTCATCTTCATTTCACTGCAATTTTATGATTACTGAGTAACTTTATCAAGTTATAATTTACCATTTTAAATTCAATTTCGATATAATCCAAATTTAAAAGGGAAAAAAATAGTTAACACAGTCTTTTTCTAAATTTACTTTTATAAGGTCAATGCTATAGATTGTAAAAATTTATATGTGCAATTTTGGTTTGACAACTATATAAAAATCTCTTAATTTGAATTAGTTAATTTGAGAGGTGAAGAAATGAAGAAGTTAGCGGCAATTTTTACTGTAATATTAATCAGTGTCGCATCAATATTTGCAAGTGAGGCAGAGGTAGTAATTCCTGATGCTTCGATTCTCAAAAATAGTGAAGGAAACTTAGAAGTAGTAATTAATTATTCTAAGGAAATATCCGGAATCCAGTTGGAAATGAGTTTTAATCCTTCTCAAATTCAAATTCTGGAGCCGGGACTTTCAAAAAGTAATTCGGATTTTCAGGTAAACAGCCGGATTAATGATGGACGGCTTATAATGCTGGTTTTTAGTATGACGGGCAAGAAACTTATTATTGATGAAAGCGCACTATTGACTATACCTGTTAAGCCACTCCCGGGATTTGAAGGAAAAGTGGATATTGATATTACAAAAGTTATCCTTGCCGATCCTTCCGGTCAAAGTGTTTCTCTGGATAAAAAAATTGGAGAGATAAAAGTCTCACGAAACATACCGAAAGTTTTTAAAGTCGAACCTAATTATCCAAATCCGTTCAACCCTGAAACAGTAATAAAATATCAGATACCTAAGTCATCCCAGGTTGTAATTACAGTTTATAATTTGAAAGGTCAGGAAGTCAGAATACTTGAAGAATCTTTTAAGGAACCGGGCTTTTATCAAACAAATTGGAATGGAAAAAATAATCAGGGAAAGTCAGTATCCTCCGGGGAATATATACTTGCAATTAGAGCAGGCAAATTCAACCATACTATGAAAATGGTTTTCCTGAAATAGTGTCAAATAATGCCCAATAAATTAATATAAACAACTAAATCTACTTGATAAGTTATAAAACTGATTTATCACCATTATAGGATTATTTATGTGGTATTTTTATAAAGGAATGTTAATGAATTTTAATTATTTATGTGTTGCAGTTATAATGTATTTTTTATATACTGTTTTTTATCATTATATTAGAGATAATAGTAAATATTTGAAATAAAGAGAACTTTCCCTTTTTTCTTGATACAAAAGGAACAAACCTGCCTGCCGGCAGGCAGGAAATCAAGGCTGGATAAAAATCAACTAAAACAGTTTTTCTCCGCTAAAGAAATTTAAGGTCCTATTTTTTAATTAAATTATCAGAAATAATGTACCTTAACATGAAATAATTCCTTTTTATATAGAGTATATGAATATGACTTAAAATTTCTTCTTAACGCTCCGAAAAATTGTTTCTTGACGTAGATTTTTATCAGGCCTACTAAAAGAGAGAAGTGGTATTTTTGCCTAATTTAATTATTTGCTTTATGAGAAGATAGAATATTTATTATGAAGATTCATTTGTTAATTTTTGATGAGTTATATATTTGCGATACTTTAGTTAATCATAATCTATGAATAATAGGATGAAGAATGAAAAATATTCATATTGATCTTAGAAGTGATACTGTGACGAAACCCTCTCCTAAAATGAGAGAGGCAATGTTTCATGCTGAGGTGGGAGATGATGTCTATTCTGAAGATCCTACAGTTAATAGACTTCAAGAAAGAGTTGCCGAACTTTTAGGAAAGGAAGAGTCTCTTTTTGTTCCAAGTGGAACAATGTCAAACCAGGTGGCTATAAAAACCCACACCATTCCGGGTCAGGAGGTGATTTGTGAGGAGAATTGCCATATTTTCAATTATGAGGCTGGTGGTCCGGCATTTAATTCACTAGTACAATTAAGGACACTTAGGGGAAAATATGGAGTTTTAGATGTAAGTGAAGTCGAAGCTGCTATCAGACCTGATAACGTACATGTAACACCAACTGCGTTAATAACACTTGAAAATACACATAATCGTGCCGGTGGTACAATCTATCCTGTTGAAAAAATGAGAGAAATATATGCTTTGGCTTATCCAAAAGGCATTCCAATGCATCTTGATGGTGCGAGATTGCTTAATGCAGTTGTAGCCACGGGTATTTTTGCAAAAGAGTACAGTAAATATTTTGATTCTGTGAGCATCTGTTTCTCTAAAGGATTGGGTGCTCCTGTAGGTTCAGTACTTGCTGGTTCAAAAGAATTTATAAATAAGGCACGGAGGTACAGAAAAATTTTTGGTGGTGGTATGCGTCAGATTGGTATTCTGGCTGCTGCATGTATCTATGCGCTTGATAATAATGTAGAGCGCTTAGCTGAAGATCATAAGAATGCTAGTCGCTTAGCAGATGGCTTGAGGAAATTGCCAGGGATTTATATTGATATGGCACAAGTTCAGACCAATATGGTGATGATTCATGTTAGACACCCAAAATTTACACCTGAAAGTCTTTCCAGAGCAATTTTGGAGAAGGGTTTAGCAGCATTAGCAATTGATTCAGAAAGAATCCGTGCAGTAACTCATCTTGATATTTCAGATGAGCAAATCGAGGAAGCAATATTCATTTTTCAGCAAGTATTGAAAGATTAAAGTAATGAAAATTGTTATCGTTGGCGCTGGGGAAGTAGGATATTACCTGGTAAAAAGACTTGTTTCAGAAGGTGATAACGCAATAATCATTGAGATAGATCCTGAAATTATCGTCATGTCTCAGAATCACTTGATGCTATTGTAATTCAGTGTAGTGGGTCCAGTACGAAAGTACATGCTTCTGCGGAAGTTGGTTCTGCAAATGTTTTATTAGCAGTTTAAGCTAGGGATGAGATAAATATCCTTGCCTGTATGATTGCCAGGGAGATAGGAGTAAAAAAGTGTGTTGCAAGGGTTCGTAATAATGAATTTAGCCAGAAGGATTCGGTTTTAACTGCTGAGAAATTGGGTATCGATTTGCTGGTTCATCCTGAACAAATCGCAGTGGATGCAAGAGTAAGTCTAATCGAACAAATTACTTAAAAACTTCAATATTATTTAAAATTTCCAATATTTATTTTTACATCCGCTAGTTTTGAGAAGGAACCAACAAATCTTTGTGTCTTTGCCCCTTGATAGTAAATTTAATACCAAATGTAAACAAAATGATAATGTAAAGGTTTAATTGATATGAAATATAAAGTAAAGGTGTTGTTCATTCTCTTATTATTGGTGAGTATTGCTGTAAGCCAGTTACAATTTGTTAAGGAAATAAAGCCAATCCCGGTTCACGAAGATGTCCAATTTTGTTCAATAACAGCCACAAAATTTGGTGATATTTATCTCTTGGAAAAGAAAAGGCATGAAATATATAGATTGGACTGGACGGGAAAAGTTTTAAATATTAATGGCGGGTTTGGTTGGGAAGAAGGATGTTTTGATACACCTATTGATCTTTCAATTGGTTCAGGGTTAGATGTTATTGTTGCAGACTATAATAATCATAGGTTGGTTAGATTTGATCGTTTTTTGAATTTTCTAACTGTATTTCCCTTTTCAGATGAAGAAACAGAAATTTCATATCCAGTGTCAGTTGCAGCTTCTAAATTGGGAGAGATTTTTATACTTGATGAGGAAAGTGATGAAGTTATCCGTTTCGATATGCAGAAAAATGAGGTATCGAAGTTTGGAGGTGCTGAATATGGAGAGTACACATTATTTGAGCCATTTCATATTCGCATTAGTAAAAATGATGTTATTACGGTACTTGAGAAAGATGGTCGTCTTGTACAATTTGACAGATTTGGTACACCGATAAGAGAGATTTTACCTCCGGAAGATATTGAAGCGAACGGACTTGTTTTGATAAATGAAAATTTTCTGATATTAAGTCAATCAGAATCGAAACTATTGTTGTATTCAAATAAGTTGTCAGAGTGGTTTTCTCCAATAATTATTGGATATGAGATTAACACTTCTTTTATTTCAGGGATAGTTATTAAGGATTCTCTTTTGTTACTGAATGAGTCAGGAGCAATTGTTGTTTGCGATTTTAAAAGTTTAGATTATTGATAGAAATTATACAAACGTGCTTTTTCTTATTTCTTCCCAAACAGGGATATCCATGAGACGAACACAGTTTGGAAGTGACAATAATAGTCAATCTAACCTAAATGGTTCTGAACTGCTTATTATCAATTTGCTACATGCATCTTTTTGGCGAATAGTTATATTTTTTTCGATTTTATTGCCACAGATGCTTTTTCCTAATAATTGGCAAACAGATACTTTGCAGGTTTTGCCAGGCGATTCGGTTATTGTCTTGAGTCATCACTATATTTTACCCTCATCAATTGATTATAAATATCTTACAAATGACACACTGCAATTTGACTCTTTAAAAATAGATGCGCTTAACGGAAAGATTTCTGGATTTACTACTCCAAGTGATAAAGTTAGTATAATAGCTTCGTATCAATTTCTTAATCTGGATATACCATCTCAAAAAATTATAAATCCTCCTCCAAGAATCTATCTGCCGAAGAAATCCGGTAAAATTGCAAAAGTAAATAAGGTTTCTCCTTCTAAAATAAAGACATCAACAAACTATGACTTTCTAAGATCAGGTACAATTTATAGATGTGTTACTATTGGAAGCGGAAGTGGTTTATCTTTAAAATCAGGGCTAAATTTGGAATTGCAGGGTAAAATTAGCGAAGATATTTCAATAATTGGAACTCTGACTGATCAGAATATTCCAATTCAACCGGAAGGCAATACTCAGACATTAGATGAAATAGATAAAGTATTTATAAAGATCAAAATGCCGAATGAACAGATTACTTTTGGTGATTATGAATTATCATTACTTGGAGGGGAATTGGGAAGTTATCACAGAAAGCTTCAAGGTATTTATGGTGAGAGTGATAGAAATTTTGGAAAAACTGTGATAGGAGGAGCTGTAACAAAAGGACAATATCATACGAATTTTTCTATTGGAGATGAGGGAAATCAAGGTCCATATCAATTGTGTGGTAAAGATGGAGAAACAGCAATTATAGTTCTTGCCGGAACAGAAAAAGTATGGATAAATGGGAAAGCCCTTTCAAGGGGAGAAAATGCCGATTATGTGATTGACTATTCAACAGGTGAGGTAACATTTACTCCAAAGCAGCTTATTACTTCGGATTCGAGAATTACGGTTGATTTTCAATATTCTAATTTTGTATATGCGAAAAATATTTGGTTAGCAAGAAATTCGACAACTTTATTAGATGAAAAATTACAGTTATCAGCAGGTTTTATAAATGAGTCGGATGATAAGGAAAATCCTATTGAATTGCTAATAAGTAAGAGCGATAGAGCAAAATTAAAATCTGCGGGTGATAATGAAATGGCAGTGTTTCAGAGTACAATTATTGTAGATTCTTCCGGAGCTTATATTCTTGAGGATTCCATTCTTGTTTTTGTAGGAATCGGAAAAGGAACTCATTCTGCAGCATTTTATAATGTTGGGACACAGGGACAATATAGGAAAAAATATACTGCTGATATTGTCTATTTTGAATGGGTAAGTAAGAGCGATCCTGCTGTTACTCAAAGTGATAAAGAAGAGGCTGTATATTTACCTGCAAAACCGTTAAAGCTACCAAAGAAACAACGACTTTATCATGTATCAGGAACATGGAATCCGTCAAGAAATTTTTCCATAATGTCAGAATTTGCAATGTCGGATTATGACAGAAATACTTTTTCTCCTTATGATGATTTAGATAATAAGGGAAATGCAATAAACGTCAAAACGTCATTTACTATCCCGATATCTAAAATTAGTAAACTTTCATTTTTAGGTAAATTCCGGGAGGAAGGAGAACGTTTTAACCCAATCGATCGTCATCAAGTAGTGGAATACAGGAGAAGATGGGATTTGCCATCAGATTCCACACAGGGAGAAAAGTATTACGAGGGTTTAATTAAGTACAATTTGAAAGATGCTCTTTTATGCAGTTTTGAGGGAGGAGCATTTAGCCAGGGAGATATTCACTCAGAAAGATATAAACTGGGTGGCTCTTTGAATTATAAGTGGTTTGAGAAAAATGAATTCTACCAGGAAAAGATTACACGTACGGTTGGGTCTTTAAGTTCAAGAAATTGGATTCGCAGGAAAGCGTTTAGCCAGTTAAAAGTCTTTAAAATTAAGCCTTATGTTGGGATTTATTATGAAAAGAGGGATGGTGATATAAATGAAGAGAGTAATTTTCAATTTCTTGAGCAGACTTATGGTTTTGAATCTTCATCTGAGCGTAAAATAAGGTGGAAGATTGAGAATCACCTTCGACGGGATGATGATTATTCTAATGAGCAATGGATAACAAAGACAAGGTCACAAAACATAAATTTTAGTGGTCAAATTTTAAATTGGAAGAGTCTATCTTCACAGTGGAATTACACCAAGAGGATAAAAAAATACTATGGGGATAGTTCATTGCCGGATATTGATTTTCAACTTATTTATTTGATGTTGAAACACGATCCTAAGAAGCTCCCTTTTCGGTGGGAGACAAATATGAAAGTTGAAGAAGAGAGAACAGTGAAGAAAGAATGGCGATATTTTTATGTAGGTAAAGGTGAAGGGCAATTTTTATATGATTCTACTTTTGCTGATTATGTTCCACATCCTCAAGGTGATTATGTTTTAAGGATAACGCCATCAAATATCAAAGAACCCGTGACAAGTTTTCAGAATGGTATCAGATTAAGATTCAACGGAAGCTCGTTGAAAAGCAAAATATCCCGGACATGGCTTAAGAATATCGTTACTCTCACGGATATTCGATTACAACAACAGATCAAGAAAAGTGATAATCCATTCAAACTTTGGACATTTTCACCATCAAATATTGATGATAAATGGGCTTATTTTAATAGAATAATTCAACAGGATGTCACATATCGGATTAAATCTCTTCGAGGTAATATCCGTTTTCGTTTACTCAATTCAAATAGGATAAGCCAACTTGACGTCAGAGGAAGAGAAAAGAATGTTTCAAATGAATATTCTGTTCGGTATAAGGGAGCATTTATTTGGAAAATCAAATTAGATTCGGAAATGTCATCAAAAGAATTAAAGAGAAATTCTGTGTTTAATTCACTTCGGGATCGAAATATTAAAACGATTAAATATAGAAACAGTTTTTCATATTTATTGAATAAAGTACATTACCTAGAATATGAAATTCTAGTCAATGGAGATGTTCAGAAAGCTCTTAATCCAACAAGGTCTTTTCTAACAAGTATAAAAGGTTCCTATGAAAGAAAAATAAAAAGGAAAGGTCGTTGGAAAGTCTTTTCGGAGATTGATAATGTTATAGTAACCCCAAAAGGAAATCCTATTCCATGGGAAATGAGTAAAGGTAAGAAAGAGGGAGCGACAATTGGATGGGGAACTTCTGTTGAATACAGAATAGGAAAATATTTAAGCATAAGAGTCAATTATGAAGGATGGAATGAGCCGCAAAGAGATGTTTTTCATATAGGAAGTGGAGAAATACGTGCATTATTTTAAGTATAAAAATGTACCCTGCCTCGAAGATGTCCCTCTGGGAAAGCTCTGCTTCGGAAGCAGTATGTGTCAGGTAAATAGCAAATCAATACTTATCGCTATAAAATTAGTCACAAAACTACTTTTAATATGTGTAAGTATGTTGCTAATTCCATATTCTTTTTCTGAAGAATCAGCTATAGTTTCTGATAGTTTAGTATCCGATTCGCTTTTCTTTGGTGAAATAAAAATCATTTCTGAAAATGAGATGGATCAAAATAGTCTTGATGGTATTATAGATAAATATTCTAAAAAGAAAGTTAACAATTCTGTTTATGACGAATTAACAGAAAATGTTTTAAGTGTTCCAATAAAGAATGGGTACTATTTCCCAAGTTTATCTTTAAAAAGTATACAACCTGTGCGAAAATTAGGGACTAGTTATCTTAACCCAATTTTTATACTGAACTGGGGCGAGTCGGTCACTATTGATACATTTTTTTTTGAGGGTTTGGAAAGAACTTCAAACAAATTACTATTGAGGGAAACAGAAAATTACAGAGGACTTCTATATCGGAATGCTACTTTAAAAAAGGTGAAAAATTCTCTCCGCCGTTATTCCTTTCTTCAAGTTGAAGATTATGATGAAATTGTTAAAACAAAAGAAGGTAAGTACGGGTTACTTTTAAAATTAGAAGAGAACCCTGATAATGAGTTTAGTGGGGTAGTCGGATACGTTCCACCGAAGGGGACAGATAAGGGGTATTTCACTGGAGAGATAGAATTAAAACTTCTTAATTTGTCAGGCACAGGCAGGCTACTTTCAATATATTGGTCAAAAGTCAATCGTTATTCACAGCTGCTTCATCTTAAATATTTTGAGCCGTGGATATGGAAGACCAATTTTTTTGGTGAAGGGGAATTTCAACAGGTTTTAAGAGATACTATGGTTGTAACACGTGAATTTATTATCGGAATGGGTAAGCGGATTTTAACAGGGAATTTGCAAATAAATTTCAACAGTCAATCTTCAATTCCAACTCCTGGTGGTCGTACTATTCTTGGTCTCAATCCTACTAAAACGACTATGATTGGTGTAGAATTTCATAGAGACAGCAGAAATAATCTGTTTAATCCTGACAGGGGTTATCAATTGCATCTTAAAGGCTTAATTGGGAACCGTAGTGAAACAACTAAGGAAGATAAAAGTCAATTTCAAGGTGAGATTGATGGAGAATTTGATTATCTTATCAAGCCTCAGTGGGTTGCTTCTTTAAATTGGCATTTTAAGGGTAAGTGGCTTTCTAAGGGAAACTTGAGTTTTTCCGAGCAGTTTTGGTTTGGTGGAGCAAATAGTCTCCGTGGATATTCGCAGGATTTTTTTAGTGGCAGTGAGATTGCCTGGACATCATTTGAATTGAGATGGATAATTGGGGACTTGAGTAGAGTCTATATTTTTTCAGATTATGGTTATTATAAATTTCCCGGTCTGGGTAAAAATGAAATTGGTTTTCCAAGTTCTTACGGGGTTGGTTTGAGATTAAATTCAAGAATGGGTATAATTGGACTTGATTATGGTTTTGGGAAAGGAGATACTTTTTCGACGGCAAAAGTCCATATTCATATAGAAAATAGATTTTAATATGGATTATTCACCGCAGAGGTCGCAAAGAACGCAGAGATATAAAAAGACTAAAGACGTATGTTTTATTAGCAATATGGAAGATCTCTTCTCGAAGAGATCCTTTAGGATAAAAGAAAATTTGTACGTGGATAGCATAATTCTATTATTGTATGTACTTATAAAATGTTTATATAAAGCTAATGAATAAATAAGGTTAAATGGCAAAAAATTCTGCTCAACTAGAAAAGCGAGTTATAACTTTTCTGAGAAAGAATAAGGGAATTTTCTTTAAACAAAGGAAGATCTCGAAAAATATTCTCGTGCCTTCATCGCAATATAGCTCGTTCAAGCGGATTCTTCGACAGCTTTCAGAAGAAGGGAAAATAGAAAGAGGTAAACGTAATACCTATCGCATTCCGGATTTGTCAAAGAATGTTACGGGAGTTATTTCTTTTTCCGGTAGAGGATTTGGATTTGTAACTACTGAAGATGGGGAAGAGATATTTGTTGGGGCTTATGATGTAGCTACGGCTTTTAACCATGATAAAGTTTTGGTGGAAAGATACAAAAAGCAGACAGGTAAGAGACCGGAAGGCAAGGTATTAAAAGTTTTAAAGAGATCAAATGAGCCGATTTTCGGTACTTTAGAAAAGAAACAATCCAGGTGGATAGTTATTCCCGAATCACCTACTCCTCCTGTGAATATAGTTATAATTGGCGGGTTTAAAAATATCCGTGAAGGACAGATGGTTGAACTGACCAAATTGCAGTGGGATAGCCCCAGAACTTTGCCAAGAGGTGAAATAAAACAGATTTTGGGAATTCCAGACGATCCTCGCGATGATATTGTGATTCTAAAAAAGATGTTCCGCTTACCGGACGATTTTCCTAAGAAAGTGATTGATGAAGTAGAGCACTTTCAACTACCGGATTTGTCAAAGGAGCTTGAATATAGGTTAGATTTTCGAGGGAAGGAGGTATTCACAGTTGATCCTGAGAGAGCGAGGGACTATGATGATGCTATATCACTTGAAAAAGATGATGCAGGTAATTGGGTTTTAGGGGTTCATATTGCTGATGTGAGTCAATATATTGCACCCGGTACTGCTGTTGATCGTGAAGCCAGAAAACGAGGAACAAGCGTTTATTTTTATGAAGGTGTTATACCAATGCTTCCCGGGTATTTATCTAATGAGCTGTGCTGTCTTCAACCGGATAAAGATAAATTAACCATATCGTTAATAATTAAAGTGTCCGAAAGTGGAGATATACTGGATTTTGATGTCTTACCAGGTGTAATAAGATCGAAAAAGCGTTTTACCTATACTGAAGTGCAAAATATTTTAAATTCGGGAAAAGGACCTCACTGGGCTACTCTTGAGAAAATGAAGAAGTTGAGCAGGATTCTTTACAAGAAAAGGAGTGAGGCTGGAAGTATAGATTTTGATATTCCTGAACCGATGTTCAAGATGAGCGATGATGGAGTACCTTATGAGATAAAACCGACTGAACGATTGGAAAGTCATAGAATAATAGAAGAATTTATGCTGCTTGCTAATAGGACAATAGCAGAGTGGATTGCATTTCATCGTAAGAAGGAGAGACTTCCTTTTATATATAGGGTTCATGAGCCACCTACAGAAGATTCGATTACCGGTCTCTATGATATTTTGGGTCGTCTTGGAATGAGTTATACTAAACCTCAAAATTTCACTCCAAATGATCTTCGATTAATCCTTGAAGATATTAAGGAAATGCCATTTAAAAATTTTGTTGAAAAGATATCTTTACGTTCAATGTCAAAAGCCGTTTATTCTCATCGACCGTTGAGTCATTTTGGATTATCATTTAAACACTACACACATTTCACATCTCCGATTCGACGTTACCCGGATTTAATTGTTCACCGTTTGATAAAGACTTATAAGAATTCTTTTAGTAAAGATGATATTTCTTTTTATCGCCACTCTTTACCTAAAGTCGCAAAGTTGTGCTCGGAAAATGAAATTCGTGCTATCGAAGTAGAGAGAGAATATATAAAGATCAAACAAATTCGATTTCTTGTCGACAAAATTGGTAAGTGGTTTGTTGGGATCATAACAGGAGTGATAGAGTTTGGATTTTTTGTAGAACTTTCGGATTTTTTAATTGACGGTCTTGTTCATGTTCGAACGCTTAATGATGACTATTATATTTTTGATGAAAATAATCATATTCTTAGGGGGAAAAAGTATAAACGTACTTTCCGTCTTGGGGATGTAGTACATGTTAAAATATCAAGTGTATCTGTTCAAGATAGAAGGATTGATTTTGAATGGGGAGAATAGCTGACTGTATGATTTTAAATTGCCTCAAAGAGGCTCCTTTGGAGCAAGTTTCAAATTGATGATTTTAGAGTCGGCTCTCTGGTTAATATAATCTTGAGGTTGTCAGTTTGCTGTTTATTCTAAGATTTTATAGAGGAGAGTTGGAATGTTAAAGAAATTTTCTTTGGCATTTATTTTAGTTGTAATTGTGCTTTCTTCATGTAGTCGGCAGGAGAGAGCAAAAGGTCCATCGGATATTATCTATGTTATTTCTTCTGAAAAAGTAAAAGAAACACTTGGATTTGCAATTGATACTACTTTTTCTTATGGCTTGAGAACCCCTGAATTTCAACATTATTATATGACAAGATGGTTTCCTCTATCGAGTTTTAAGCAATTTATTAATTATAAGAATCTTATTGCTATTTCAGATTTAAAAGTAAATGATTTTGGATTACAGCTGAGTAAATCAGTTTTATCCGGAGACCAATTTCAGCTTGCAGAGACTGATAGTATTTTTATGTTTGCGAGTGAAGATCACTGGGTAAAAGGACAGATGTTTGTTTTAATTGCCGGCAAAGATTTAGAAAAAATGAAGAAAAATATATTACAGCAAAAAGCCTGGTTATATACCAAGTTTGATAAAAAGTTTAAGAAAGAGCAAAAAAAGTACATTTTTAGCAGAATGGAGCAGAAGCGAATCAGTAGATATTTATGGGATAGGTATAAATGGACAATGAGAGTACAGCATGACTATAGAATTGTTCATGAATATCCGGACAGGAAATTCGTGTGGATTGGAAGAGGTTTTCCTAATAGATGGGTTTCTGTTTCCTGGGATAGGGGAATAAAGACTGAATGGATGACACCAAATGGTTTATATGAAAAAAGAAATGAAATAGGTGAATTGTATAAAGGGATTAAGACAGATAAAAGATTTTTAGGTAATCATTTTACTAAGTTTGGCAATTGGGAAGCTTTGCATATGTCAGGACTCTGGTATCATGAAAAAGATGTAAAAGGGGGACCTTTTTCTACATATGCATTTTATGATGATAAATCCGATAGAACTTTTGTAATTGATGCTATGATGTTTGCTCCGGGGCAGAAGGTTTCTATTCTATTTCGACACGTAAAAATTATGGCTGAAACTTTTACAACCTCGTTTTCGGAAGATATTTTTAAGAAGTGAAACTAAACTATTATACTTTGTTGATTATGCTTTAAGTATTAGAAATAAAGTTGCCTATTGTAGAAAGGGCATTTAAATTAGTTCGAAATTAAATGAGGTTATGGGTAGAATTTCAATTATTGTAGGAAGTAAATCAGATTTGAGTGTTGTGGAAGAAGCCATTCCATACCTTAAATATTTTGATATTCCCTACGAGATTAAAGTACTCTCAGCCCATCGCCAGCATGATGAATTGGTCAATTATATTAAGGGAGTTAGTGACTGTGGAATACAGATTATTATTGCGTGTGCTGGGATGGCAGCACATTTACCTGGAGTGATTGCTGCTTTAACGACAATACCGGTTATTGGTGTTCCACTCGATGCATCACCGTTAAATGGTGTGGATGCACTATACTCAATTGTTCAAATGCCAAAAGGGATTCCGGTTGCTACAATGGCTATTGGTAAACCGGGAGTAATAAATGCTGTTGTATTTGCAGCAAAAATTTTATCTCTCACCAATGATTCTATTCTGAGGAAATTAAAAGAGTTTCAAAAGAAGGGATGTAATATTTCTTAAAATGAATATCTTAATTACCGGAGCTAATGGAATGTTGGGTGAGAAATGTGTAGAATTATTGTCGCATTCTCATACTGTGATAGCGAGTGACTTGGGTGAAAAACTGTTATATTCAAATAGTGTTCCATATAAAATTATTGATATTACCGATGAAGAAGCTGTACTTAGTTGCATTAAGGAATTGAAGCCAGATGTTGTGATAAACTGTGCTGCTTATACGGATGTTGACGGAGCTGAGAAGTTTAAAGATTCGGCATGGAACGTAAATGTCAATGGTGTAAAGAATTTAGTTTCTGCTATAACTCCGATCAGATGCAGCCTGATTCAGATTTCTTCTGATTATGTTTTCGATGGTTCTGATGGGCCATATATGGAAGAGGATGAAACAAACCCTGTTAATTATTATGGAGAAACAAAATTGGCTTCTGAGGAAGTTTTAAAAGAATCAGAAGTTCCATGGACAATTATACGGACAAATGTCTTATTTGGGAACTCGCATTTTCAGGAAGCGAGTTTTGTACATTGGGTGATAAAAAAGATAAAAAATCATGAAATAATCCGTATTGTCAACGATCAGTTTAGTAATCCTACCTGGGCAGATGGATTGGCTCAAGCTATTGAGGTAATTATAGATAAAAAAGCTTATGGGCTGTATCATTATGGTGGTTTGGATTATGTTGATAGATTTGGGTTTGCCCTTGAGATTGCCGCTATATTTTCTTTAGATCCTACATTAATAAGATCAATTACTACCAGGGCATTAGGACAATTAGCTAAGCGACCATATAGATCAGGTCTTGTTAATTATAAAATAAAGAAAGAATTGGATGTTAAGGTTTTCACGATTAAGGAAGCGTTGAATGCAATGAAAGGGACCAAATGGTAAATTCACTTGTTATAATTCCTACATACAATGAGAGGGAGAATGTAGCTACTGTAATAAAAAAGTTAAATTCACTTAACACTGGTGTTGATATTCTAATAGTTGATGATAATAGTCCTGATGGTACAGCAGAGATAGTAAAAGGGCTTCAGAAAGAATGTAAAAATCTCTCTTTACTCAAACGGTCTGGTAAACTTGGACTGGGGACTGCTTACATTAAAGGATTTAATTGGGCTTTGGAAAGAAGGTATCAGTACATTCTTGAGATGGATGCTGACTTATCACATAACCCTGATGATGTCCCAAGATTGATTAAAGAGTGTAAGAAGGGTTATGATCTTGTAATAGGTTCTCGATATTGTAATGGAGTGAATGTAATCAATTGGCCAATAAAAAGGCTTTTACTCAGCTACAGTGCTAATAAATATACTCGTATTGTTACAGGTTTACCTATTAAAGATGCTACTGCTGGTTTTAAATGTTTTAATAGAAAAGTTCTTGAGAATATTAATTTTAATCGTGTAAAATCTTCGGGTTATTCTTTTCAGATTGAGATGAATTTTCGAGTATGGAAAAAAGGATATTCACTTAAAGAAATTCCAATAGTTTTTGAGGAAAGGTCAGAAGGTAAATCCAAAATGTCTAAAAATATTGTTTTTGAAGCAGTATTTATGGTCTGGAAGTTAAAGATATTAAGCTTTTTGGGGTTGCTACACTAATGACAATTTCTGTAATCATAGTAAGTTATAATGTAAAAGAATTTTTACATCAATGTATTTTGTCTTTGAAAAAGTCATTGGAAAATTATGATTATGAAATAATTGTTGTCGATAATGACTCGGTAGATGGAAGTAATGAGATTGTCAGATACAAATTTCCGGAAATAATTCTTATTGAAAACGATAGCAATAGAGGTTTTGCTGCTGCATGTAATCAGGGTCTTGATATAGCAAAAGGTGAGTTTTTTCTTTTGCTCAATCCGGATACAATGATCCAGGAAGATACTGTTTCAACGATGATTAATTTTTTTAAAACATATTCCGATGCAGGAGCCGCTGGATGTAAAATTCTTAATGCTGATGGTACCCTCCAATTAGCATGTCGCCGAAGTTTTCCTATTCCAAAAGTTGCTATACCGAAGTTGATTGGGTTAAGTAAATTATTTCCTAAAAACAGGTTTTTCAGTAAATATAATTTAACCTATGTTGATCCTGATAAATTAATAGATGTTGATGCTGTTAGTGGTTCGTTTTTAATGTTCAGGCGAGAAGTATGGGAGCAGGTCGGTGGTCTGGACGAAGAATTTTTCATGTATGGCGAGGATATAGATTACTGTTACCGCATTAAAGAGGCCGGTTGGAAAATTTACTATGTCCCATTTACAAAGATCATTCATTATAAAGGCGAAAGTACAAAACTGGCTTCTTTTGATAATTTTATTGCTTTCTATCGAGCTATGGATATTTTTGTAAAGAAACATTTCAGTAAAAGTTATTCTATTTTTCTTGATGTTATTCTTCGACTTGGTATTATGACCAGAGGTTTTATATCTTTAATTGGCAGGTTAGTCAAGAAACATATAGTCCTGATTGTTGACGGAATAGCTCTTATTGTTGCAATTCTAATTGCTCATAGACTTCAACCTCGACCACTTCCTCCTTATTCAACTCTATTTAATATGCTGATTTTTTACCTGCTTTTATGGTTGGGTACGGGGTATACTATCGGTTTATATGATAGACGTGAATTGTCTTACTCTCGTGCAGCGGTTGCATCCATTATAAGTTGTATCGCTTCATTTATATTTAATTTTACTTTTAGAAGGTTTATATATTCTCCGCAATTGATAATATGGAGTTTTATTCTTGTAACTCTCTTTTTACCTGGATGGAGAATTTTTCTGCTTTTTCTTCAGAGGAGAAGGATAATACCGCCAACTTCATCGCTTTCCAGAGCACTTTTATCGAGAAGGACTATCCTGGCTGGAACAGAAAGAGAAGGTGAAAGAATTGCAAAGAAGCTGCAAACTCATATTGAGCACGGTTTTGAGATTTTGGGATTTGTCGATAAAAAGTTTGTTTACAAAAGAGTTGCCGGATTCCCCTTTCTCGGAGTTGTCAGCGATCTTCCAGAAATAATAAGAATCCATAAAGCTACGGAAATAATTTTTACAACCGATAGTTTTAGCAATGATGAGATACTCGATATTTTAGATAGTGTTAAAAGACTTCGAGTTAACGTAAAAATTGTGCCTAAACATCTTGATTATATACTCGGCAAGTCAAGTGTTGAAAAAATAGAGGATATTCCACTTGTAGAGGTGGATTACAACCTTTATCGTTTTGGAAATCGGTTATGTAAGCGCTTATTTGATTTAATTGTATCTTTTATTATTACAGTTGTTTTTACTCCTTTTGTATTGCCTTTTGCTTATCTTACCGGTTGCAGGTTAGAAAAAAAGAGACTGTTAGGGAAAGAGGGAACCAATTTTACAGCTATGATGATAAAGGGGAGGAATGGGATTATTATTAATAAAATCCTGGAAAGATTCCCTTTAATCTGGTCGGTTTTGAAAGGGGATATAAGCTTGGTTGGGAGTGAAATGTTTTCAGCAAATCCAAACATCAGGCACTTAAGGTGCAAACCAGGTCTAACCGGTCTTTTCCAGCTTCAAGGAAATCACCGACCTGATGAAGTAGATAAACAGAATTACGAATATTATTATATGCAAAATCACTCATTGTTTTTAGATGTTGAAATAATTTTGAAGTCAATTTTAAATATTTAGGTTAATATGGCAGGTATAATACTGGATTTTGAAAGACCGATAATAGAACTTGAAAGAAAAATTGAGGAGATGCGCGAGATTTCTGCTGCTGATGGAGTTGATTTAAGCCAGGAAATCGAGAAATTAGAAGAAAAATTAAATAAATTAATTGAGAAGATTTATTCAAATCTCAATCGGTGGCAGAGAGTTCAGCTAGCACGTCACCCAAACCGACCTTATACAATGGATTATATTGAGAGAATTACATCTGATTTTATCGAACTTCATGGTGATAGATACTTTGCTGACGATAAAGCGATAATTACGGGATTGGCAACAATTGAAGGACGAAAAATAGTTCTCATTGGTCATCAAAAGGGAAAAAATACTAAGGATAATATCTACCGAAATTTTGGGATGCCTCATCCCGAAGGATATCGAAAAGCTCTCAGGGTGATGAAATTGGCGGAAAAGTTCAATAAACCAATCGTATCGCTAATAGATACTCCGGGAGCGTATCCGGGTATTGGTGCAGAGGAACGTGGTCAAGCAGAAGCTATAGCTAAAAATCTTTTTGAGATGTCGAGGCTTAGAGTGCCTGTGCTTATAGTAATAATAGGTGAAGGAGCAAGTGGAGGTGCCCTTGGGATTGGTATAGGTGATAGGATATTGCTTCTGGAAAATACCTGGTATTCGGTGATTTCCCCTGAAGGATGTGCTTCTATTTTGTACCATGATGCTGGAAAGGCGCCAATAGCTGCTGAAGCAATGAAAGTAACGGCAAGAGACCTTGAAAAGCTGGGAATTGCTGATGAAATAATCACAGAACCACCTGGCGGAGCACATAGAAATCCCAGTAAAATGGCGGAAATTTTAAAGGAAGCCATATTACGAAATCTGGATGAGCTCAGCAAAATTCCGATTGATGAGCTTATAAAGAAGCGAATTGCTAAGTTTTCTCAAATGGGTTCGTGGGACGAATAGTTATTAGTGAACAGGCTGTATGGCAGTAGATATATGCATTGTTCTGAAAGCATTTCCCAATTACTAACGACTATTGTTAATATTATATTTCAAAAATCAAATATCAAATTGAACCAAAAAGTTCTTTAATATGAAAATTTATAACTACAATTTAAAAGTATAAAGGTATTATGGAATATTATGATAAAATTTAACCATAAAGTCAGAATTTTATATCGGGATATTGACTATATGGGTGTTGTTTATTATTCAAGATATTTTGAATATTTTGAAGCTGTACGTAACGAAATGTTAAGATCAATTGATCTTCCCTACACAGAGTTTGAAAAGAGAGAGAATGCAATGCCGGTTGTTGAATCGTATTGTAAATATAGAGAAGGTGCTCGGTATGATGATGTTTTGATAGTTTCCAGTAAAGTGAAAGAATTTCCGCGTTCACGAATTAAAATTGAATATACAATTCGAAGACAGAATAGTGATGCAATAATAGCAGATGGTTATACAATCCACGCTTTTATAAATGCAAAGGGACGGGCTTCGAAACCTCCAACATACTTTCTTAAAGCCTTGGAGAAGAGCTGGAAAGATTATGAGTAACGAGTTAATTTTTCTCTTAATGATTCTTTTTGTGTTGTTCTGTACCTTATTTGCATTCCGGATGGGGAAATATTGGCTATATGGTTTTATTGCTTTCAATATTATATTAGCTAATATTTTCGTAACAAAACAGTTTGTGATTTTTGGAATTACGGCAACGGGCGGGAATATAACTTACGGGTCTATCTTTCTGGCTACTGATCTCTTGTGCGAGCATTATAGTAAGAGAGATGGCAGGCGTGCTGTGTTTCTTGGATTTTTTGCTGCAATATTTTATTTGATTACATCTCAGTTCATTATTTTGCTAAAGCCGGCGGAATTTGATATGGTCCATAGTAGTATGCGGACTATTTTTTCTTTCGCTCCGAGAATTGTTTTAGCATCACTCATAGCATATCTTATTTCTCAGATGCATGATATCTGGTTTTTCCATTTTTTAAAGGAAAAAACTAAGGGAAAGATGCTGTGGTTTCGTAATAATGTATCAACCTGGGTGAGCCAGTTGATAGATTCGATAATATTTTCAATGATTGCTTTTTTAGGGATATTTCCCATAAACATAGTTTTGCAGATTATAATTTCAACTTATTTATTGAAAGTACTCGTTGCAGCTATTGATACACCTTTCATTTATTTAAGTTATAAATGTAAGCCTGAAGAGCTGAAATATCCATAGTGTCGGAAAGGTTGCCAGTTGGCGGATTCGATATGTTTTTGCAAAAAGCAGGAAAAACTATAGATAGTGTAAATGTTATTAACAAACCCGTTTCTCTCGAAGAGACGTCCCTGACGCGCTCTAAGAGCTAAACAGGTTTTGGTGATAATAAGGAAAAAATAGGATACTAATTGGTTAATTTGCCTTATTTTCAAAGAGATCAGTAGAACATTTGATTAATTGAACCTAACGGTTCAACTACGAACTAGACAGTTCGTTGCTACAGTTTTTCAGTTCTGCAATGATCTTTACTCATTGCAGAACAGTTTGGTTGTCCTCCGTTATGAATGAACTCGTAACGGAATTTTAATTCCATACAGGTTTGATTTTTATTTAATATCGTAGCATCGGACAGTCTTGTCCGATGTGTTTTTTATAAAAACAGAGAAAGAAACCATTGGTAATACAAATTATCTTTTTATTGAACCTTTCGGTTCAACAACGAACTAGACAGTTCGTTGCTACATAGTAAGTCATTTTTCATTTGTTTCACTGGATAGAGAGTTTTAAACTTTGATGTATGAAAAAGGGACTTTTTATTACTTTCGAAGGTATTGATGGTTCAGGAAAAACTACCCAGGTGAATGAGTTTATTCGTCGTCTAGAGAATGCTTCGATTCCTTTTCTACTGTTTCGAGAACCCGGGGGTACAAAGATAGGAGAGAAGGTACGTGAAATTCTCCTCGATAAAAGTAATACTGGGATGTTGCCTATAACCGAACTTCTTCTTTATTCAGCAAGTCGCTATCAGCTCACCTGTCAGTCCATTATTCCCGCACTTGAAAGTGGGAAAGTTGTTATTTGTGACCGTTTTTATGATTCGACGACTGCTTATCAGGGTTATGCACGATGTATTGATTTATCATTTATTGAACGGCTAAATTCTGTGGCTACTGAGTCTCTGGTGCCGGATTTGACTTTCATTCTTGATATATCATTACTTGAAAGAGAAGAGAGAATTGGGAATAAAGATTTAGATAGACTTGAGCAGGAAGATATTAAGTTTCAAGAACGTGTGAGAGAAGGATTTTTTGCGATATCTAAAAAAGAACCTGAAAGAGCAATTATAATCGATGGTTCTCGATCATCAGCTGAAATATCTGATGAAATATGGAGCTACTTTATTAAAATAAGAAAGGGAGAATATAACGATGAAATTTTATAAAAAATGGAAGTTTAGATTAGCTTTAGCTACTCTTCTTTCTTTTACATTAGTATTAGCATTAAGCAATAGGGATATCTATAAAGAAATATCTAAATCTATTCGACTTTACAATGAGGTATATAAACAGATATATACAAATTATGTTGATCCGATTAAAGTTGAAGATTTTACAGAAATAAGCATAAAAAATATGGTAAAGGAGTTGGACCCATATACGGTTTTTCTAACTGCAGAAGAGAGAGAACCGCTTGATATGCTGACAAAAGGAGAGTACGGAGGTATCGGTCTTCGGATAAGTACTAGAATGGATACATTGACTGTTATATCACCAATGGAAGGCAGTCCTGCAAAAAGAGCTGGTATCTTTCCTGGAGATCAAATACTTAAGGTAGATTCGATTTCCACAATAGGTCTTAGTCTTAATAAAACAGCTAAAATGATTAGAGGAAAGGTTAGGACAAAAGTAAAACTAACTATTCGCAGGCCTGGAATTCCTGGCGAATGTGTTTATGCTCTAACCCGTGAGAAAATAAAAGTCGTTGACGTAACTTATTCAGGATTATTACAAGATGATGTCGGTTATATACGTTTATCGGGATTTTCTAAGGGTGCATCTGATGAAGTCCGTCAGGCAATAACAAAATTGTCAAAGGATGGTAGCAATTTAAAAGCGCTAATTTTAGATGTGAGGGGAAACCCCGGAGGACTTTTAACAGAAGCACTTAAAGTATCTGAGATTTTCACTCAGATTGGAGATACACTTCTGTTTACCAGAGGTAGAACACCTGCTTCTAATAAAGTATTTATTGCCAATCAAAAACCTTTCCTTAATCCAAATGTAAAAGTTGCAGTTTTAATTGATCGAGGAAGTGCATCTGCCAGTGAAATCGTATCGGGTATTATTCAAGATTTAGATAGAGGAATTGTGTTGGGAAGACCAAGCTTTGGTAAGGGGCTTGTACAGACTGTTTTTAGATTGGATAAAATTCACTCAATTAAAATTACTACGGCGAAATATTATATTCCGAGCGGTAGGTTAATTCAGAAACCGGATTATCTCAATGAGCCTGATTTAGTGGAATCAAATATACCAGAAGATTCGATTTTTTATTCACACAATGGAAGAAAATTAAAAGGTGGTGGTGGAATTAATCCCGATATTGAAGTTTCTCAAAATGATATGCCAACCTTAGTTAGAGAACTTTGGCGGCAAAATATGTTTTATACTTTTGCTATTATATATAAATCTGACCATCCCGGTATTTCTGAAAATATTGGGATTGATGATAAAATCGTAGATAAGTTCAGAAAATATTTAATAGACACAGACTTTCACTATAATATGGAAAATGAAAAAGAGTTAAGGAATTTAGAAGAGAAATTGATGAGTGATGATCGTTTTATGAATCTTAAAGGGGTATTTTCTCAATTCTATTCGATTTTTGATTCAACTAAAGCTAATGAATTCAATAAAAGCACCTCTTTTATTAAACAAGGTCTTACTAGTGAATTTGCAACTTTAATAGGTGGGCTTTCCGGAAGAGTAAAGGCAAGTCTTGATGATGATCCGGTTGTTAACAAGACTCTTGATGTATTGTTAGATAATGTAATATATGAGACTGCACTGGGATTTTCTTCGAAGTAATAATATTGGAGTAGGTTTTGAATAAAAGAAATTTATCAATTGCCGTTTTATTAATCTCTTTAGTCTTTTTACTGGTAGGTTGTAGTGCAAAAAACAGTGTATTAAAGAATGCTGATGTAATTTCTGAAAATATTAGAAGCCAATATTGTTCTGATAGTCGAACATCAATTTGGAAAATTAATGTTTCATATTATAATGGTAATTACATCCTTAAAGGTGAAACTGATAACGAGGATGCGATTGAAGAATTTATTGATACTCTTCAAAGAGGATTTTCAAATATCACATTTTCCAATGAAATTATACTCTTACCCGATGATGCTGTTGGTGAATTTTCCTTCGGATTACCTATGAATTCAGTTGCGACACTAAGGCGAAATCCTTCTGTAACTGAGGAAATAGTTACACAAACCTTGATGGGTATCCCAATGGAGATTTTGAAAGAGGAAGATGAGTTTTTTCTCGTAAGGACTGATGACGGATATTTAGGATGGATTTCGGATGATAGGATTATTCAGGGCAATGATTCTTTGAGAAAATCATGGGAAGAATCGCCTAAAGTTGTTTATACAGATATTGAGGGAATGGTTTATTCAAATCTATCAATGAATTCTCAACCGATAAGCGATTGTGTTCTTGGTAATAGATTTAGATTTATTAGTAAAAAAGGGGATTTGACAAAAGTAGGTTATGCAGATGGAAGAATAGGATATATTCCATCTGAAAAATTGATTGACCTGGAAAAGTATCTTTCTAAACCTGTTGATCCAAATGAAATTTTAAAAACAGCAAGCATACTTATAGGAAGGCCATATCTTTGGGGAGCAGCTTCAACAAAGGTGATGGATTGTAGTGGTTTTACTCAAACTGTATTTAGAAATAATGGATATCTTCTTCCAAGAGATGCCAGTATGCAGGTAAATGAAGGGATTGAGGTAGATACCACAAATTTTCCAGTGAATCTTAAACAGGCTGATCTTCTGTTTTTCGGTCCATCTTCTAAGAAAATTACACATGTTGGTATTTATATTGGTAATTATCAATTTATTCATTGTGCAGGTAGGGTTAGAATTGATAGTTTTGATCCAAAAGCCCCAAATTATAATAAGTATCGAAGAAAGGTTCTCAGAAGAGTAAAAAGAATAGCAAGGATTGACTGAATATTTCTTGTTATAAAAAAAATATAGGTAATTGAAATTCTATAATGGTCAAGCAATAGTTAATAATGTTTGGCTTGTATGTTAAGGACCTTTTCAATACTTTTTGTAAAACAAGAGTTGTATAATGCTGCAAAATAAAGTAGAAGGTTTTAAAAGAGTATTTTTCTGTTTTTTCCTTTTAATTGCTGTTACGATAGCCCTTGCTAATTTACCGGAGCCAGTTCGAAAAACAGGTGAAAACGTAAATAAAATTGTAAAAATTGGTCCGTTAGACATTGAAGCTGTTATTATAAAAGGTGGTACCTATGAAATGGGTGATATATTTGTTGTTGGTAGGGATGATGAGCGACCAGTTCATAAAGTGACCATTTCAGATTTTTACTTGAGTGTAACAGAAATAACTGTCAGACAATATAAAAAATTTTGCAAGCGTACAAATCGAAAAATGCCAATACAGGAAAAGTGTAGCCGTGATAACTATCGTGTTGTTTTTGTAACGTGGTATGAGGCTAAAGATTTTTGTGAATGGATGGGAGGACTGCTTCCAACAGAAGCCCAATGAGAATATGCAGCAAGATCTGGTGGTTTGATGTTGAAATATCCTACAGGCTCTAATATTGATCATTCTCTTGCTAATTATTCAGGAAAAGATGGCAGAGATATATGGAAAAAAGTTTCACCAGTGGCAAAATTTACACCTAACACATTAGGGATTTATGATTTAGCTGGAAATGTATATGAATGGTGTTTTGATTATTATAAAGGTAATTACTACTCCTTAGCTTTGTCACAGAATCCAACAGGACCAGCAACGAGTATTTTTAGGGTTTTAAGAGGTCGTTTGTGGTATCATGATAAAGAGTGTTTAAGAACTTCTCATCGTTTCAGATATTTACCGGTAGCTCGAGTTAGTTTTGTAGGATTTCGTGTGGCGTGGGATCCTGAGAAAGTGAATATTTTAAAGTAGTAAATTTCAAATAATTGAGTAATAATCCTTCTTTCAATTTTATTTGAGCGATTCCTGTGCAATAAATGCACGAAGAAAAAAAATCCCGATAAGTCGATACAAAACAAAGATTTCCAGAGAGCATATTTTCCCAAATCACAGTTTCTTAGAAAGGACGAGAGGAAAAACGTTTCCAGAAGTTAATTAGTCTGATATATGTTATTATATGAATAATAATTTAAAATCAAAATTTAGTTTGTTTCTAGTTGGAACACTGGGAGCAGTGTCAATGGTAGGGCAGATATCTTATGTTCGGTTATCTGCTCTATC
>DAOUYY010000078.1 GCA_030665885.1 Fidelibacterota bacterium | reverse complement strand
GAAAATAAAGAATTGATAAAAATAATAGCAAAATCTATCGTTACTTCAAAATCAAGATAAATGTTACAAATTAAGACACTTTTGACTTTTACTTTTTGGCTTTTGGCTTTATTCTTCTAATTTCAAGCTGTGAACGGTTACGAAATTAATTATGATAGATCAACTTAAAGAAATAAATAGGAGATTTGAAGAGATCTCGAAGAGGCTTTATGATCCCGATATTGTAAATAACCAGGAAGAATATCGCAGGCTTGCCAAAGAGAGTAAAGATCTTCAGCCGATAGTTGAAAAAAGTAAAAAGTATTTGAAAGTTATTGCAAATTTAGAAGAAGATCACGAGATATTAAAAGGTTCAGACACTGAATTAAAAGAGTTAGTTCATGAAGAAATTAATGATCTTCAGGAAGAAGCGAAAAAGTTACAAGAAGAGCTAAGAATTTTGCTGATACCTAAGGATCCAAATGATGATAAAAATGCTATCATTGAGATTCGTGCAGGTACAGGAGGTGATGAAGCTGCTATTTTTGTTGCAAACCTGTATCGTATGTACTCTAAATATGCAGAGCGGAAAAACTGGCAAGTCGAAGAATTGTCAAGTAGCCCGACTGGAATAGGTGGGTTTAAAGAGGTGATTTTTTCTCTAAGTGGCGAGGGTGTTTATGGAACAATGAAGTTTGAATCAGGTGTACATAGGGTCCAACGAGTTCCTTTAACAGAGACACAGGGGCGGATTCATACATCTGCTTCTACTGTAGCTGTTTTGCCTGAAGCAGAAGAGGTTGATGTAAATATTGATCCTTCTGATTTGCGTATAGATACATACAGAGCCAGTGGAGCTGGTGGGCAGCATGTTAATAAGGTAGAGTCAGCTATTAGGATAACTCATATTCCGACAAATCTGGTAGTAACATGCCAGGATGAAAAATCTCAACATAAAAATAAAGCAAAGGCTTTAAAGATTCTCAGAAGTCGAGTGTTTGCTCAAATAAAAGCAGAACATGACGCCAAAATTGCCGCTAAAAGAAAATCTATGGTTAGTACCGGTGATAGGAGTGCGAAAATCAGAACATACAATTTTCCTCAGGGTAGAGTTACAGATCATAGAATAAATTTAACTCTATATAAACTAGAATATATTAAAGCAGGCGACCTTGATGAGCTTATTGAAGCAATTAAAGTTGCTCATAATATGGATATGCTGAAAGCCTCTTTAGAAGATTCATAAAATCCCTCTCTAAATAATTACTTAGTAAATTTTTTCAATAATACATGAATATTCTTGTTCACTATTTAAACTAGTTTTAATTTCAAACAGTTTTATGATTTCATACACACCTAAAATCTGGCGTATTGCGGATATACTGAAATGGTCGAAAAGTTACCTTAAGGAAAAAGGTGTTGAATCTCCGCAGATAGAGGTTGAATGGTTATTAAGGGATATTTTGAAATGTTCTCGTCTTGAAGTATATCTAAAGCATGATCGCCCATTATCAAAAGAAGAACTTTTTAAATTTAAAAAATTACTTGTGGAAAGAGCTTCTGGTACACCTATTCAATATGTGCTAGGTTATGCAGAATTCATGGGCTTGGATTTTAAAGTTACTCCATCAGTTTTGATTCCCCGTCCCGAGACAGAGGTTCTGGTTGAAAAGGTTTTAGAAATATTAAAGGAAGATAGGTGGGAAAAACCGATAATTTTGGATATAGGTACTGGGTCAGGAAATATTGCTATTTCAATAGCGGTTAATTATCCTGATTGTACTGTAGTTGGATTGGATATTAGTACTGAAGCACTTAAGATAGCGAAAATAAATGCTGCTAATAATTCCGTATCAGAAAGAGTGGATTTCATAAAGATAAATATTTTAAGAGAATCTCCGCAAGTTGAAAGATATTTCAATATAATAGTATCAAATCCACCTTATGTTGCTGGAGAATGGTTTGAGAACTTGCCTGAAATAGTGAGAAAATATGAACCTGTTCAAGCTCTAAACCCTGGTGAAGATGACCTTGTATTTTATCGTCAGCTTGGAAAATTGTCTAACACGCTTTTATCACCTGATGGTATTTTGATTGTTGAAATCGGCGGCACTTATCAAGAAGAGAATGTGAAAAATGTTTTCACGGAGTATAACTTAGGTAATTTCGAAACTGTAGAGGATTATCTTGGTCAAAATCGTTGTATCATTGCAGGGCTAAATAAATGAAGACGCTTGTTGCATATATCAGATTAATGCGTCCCCTGAATTTGCTTCAAGGAGCAATTGCAATACTGGTTTGTGCAACTCTCATGGAACAATTTCCTATATGGTGGAAGATATTGTTAACAATAGCGGTTGTCTGGGTATGCACAGGTGGTGGAAATGCTTTAAATGATTATTGCGATTCTGAAATTGATAAAATAAACCGTCCAAAGCGCCCTATTCCTATGGGGTTAATTTCAAAAAAGGGAGCATTGATTTTTTCAACTTTGCTTTTTATTTCAAGTCTGCTTTTTGCTATTCCTATTTGGGATTTACAAGTAGCCATAGTTTTAGGAATTGCATTATTTTTTTTAATAACATATAGTCTTTTTTTCAAAATGAGGGTATTTGTTGGAAATCTTATCGTGTCGCTTATACTTGGAATGGCTTTTCTTTTTGGGACAATTATATTTGGTGACATTTTAAAAGGAATAGTTCCATTTTTTTTAGCCTTTGCTTTTACTCTTATAAGAGAAATGGTCAAGGATATGCAAGATGTTGAAGGAGATAGAGCACTTGGAGTTAATACGCTTCCAATGAAATACGGAATCAATACCTCAAAACATTTAGTTACTATTTTCACTTTTTTACTTATGATAGGAGCAATTTTTCCATATATACTGAATGTTTATGGAAAATTTTATCTAATTACTGTTATCTTTACTGTTGAAATACCGTTGCTGTATGTTATATTTTCAATTCAGAGAGATACTTCTGCAACAAATTGTTCTCTTATCTCGTCTGTTTTAAAAGCTGATATTTTCTTTGGATTATTGGCTATATATTTAGGAAGATTTTAAATGCCCGAATTCATTCATCTTCATAATCACTCTGACTATAGTCTTCTTGATGGCGCTCAAACTGTTGAAAGTCTGGTACTGAGAGTAAAAGAACTTGGTATGCCTGCTGTTGCTCTTACTGAGCATGGGAATTTATTCAGTGCTATTAATTTTTATATAACTGCAAGGGAGCATAATATAAAGCCAATTATAGGTTGTGAAGTATATGTTGCTGAAAAAAGTCGTTTTGATAGAAAATCGAAGGATCATAGCGGATGGGGGTATAATCACTTCCTGCTTCTTGTTCAGAATATCAATGGCTATCATAACCTGATAAAGTTAATTAGCCTGAGCTATCTTGAAGGGTTTTACTATCGTCCGCGTGTAGATAAAGAGCTGTTAAGGGAATATAATGAAGGTTTGATAGCTTCTACAGCATGTATTAAAGGCGAAGTTCAGAGAGCGGCTGTTAAGGGTGACTATGAGAGAGCAAAAAGAATAGCTTCTGAATATGCAGAGATTTTTGAAGATAGATTCTACCTGGAAGTGCAAAATCATGGATTAAAAGAAGAATCTATTTGGCGCGATGTTGCTAAAAGAATGTCACTGGAGTTGGGTATTCCTCGAATAGCTACGAATGATACTCATTATACCAGGCAAGAACATTGGGAAGCGCATGATGCTCATTTTTGTCTGGGTATTGGAAAAGAGGTTCGGGACCCTGATCGTTTACGATATGATCCTCCTGAATACTGGATTAAATCGCAAGAAGAGATGGCTGCTCTCTTTCCAGATGATAATGAGGTATTGGAGAATACAATTAAAATCGCTGAATCTTGTGATTTAGAAATAGAGATCGGGAAAAATCACCTTCCAAGTTTTCCTATTCCTGAAGGTTTTAATAAAGCAAATCCTGACGACTACCTTGCTCAATTAGTAAGAAATGGAATTGAATTTCGTTATGAGAATGTTACTGATGAGATAAAGGAAAGAGCAGAATATGAGTTAAGTGTAATTAAACAGATGGGTTTTGCAGGATATTTTCTTATAGTTCAGGACTTTATTCATTATGCAAAAGATAATGGTATTCCGGTGGGACCCGGACGTGGCTCAGTTGCTGGAAGTATTGCTGCCTATGCGCTTGGTATTACAGATATTGACCCGATAAAATTTAATCTAATTTTTGAGCGTTTCCTTAACCCCGAGCGTATCTCAATGCCTGATATTGATATTGATTTCTGTGATGAAAGACGCAATAAAGTCATAGATTATATTAAAAATAAATATGGTGAGAATAGTGTCACTCAAATAATTACCTTTGGTAAAATGAAGGCACGGGCTGTTATCCGGGATGTGGGTAGAGTTTTGAGTATGCCTCTGGCTGAAGTAGATCGTATCGCTAAGTTAATTCCTGAAGGTCCCAAAGTGAATTTAGAAGATTCTCTCGCTCAAAGTCGTGAACTCAGGGAAGCCTCGGAATTAGATGAACAGCATATAAAATTATTTGAAATATCAAGAATCCTTGAAGGTATGAATCGGCATTCTTCAACTCATGCTGCAGGTGTGGTTATTGCCCCGGGAGATCTCACCGATTATGTTCCTCTTTATAAGTCTAGTAATGGTGATGTTACTACACAGTATGACATGAAGAGTATAGATAAAATTGGTCTTCTCAAAGTTGACTTTCTTGGGCTTCGAAATCTTACTGTTATTGATAACACATTAAAAATGTTGAAAGAAAAAGGAATTTCAGTTGATATAGAAAAGATTCCAGAAGATGATAAACTTACATTATCTCTTTTTGGAGAAGGCAAGACGATTGGAATGTTCCAGTTTGAATCAGCAGGGATGAGAGATTATTTAAAGAAGCTCAAGCCTTCCGGTATTGAAGATTTAATTGCTATGAATGCTCTATACCGTCCTGGTCCAATGGAAATGATTGGCGATTTTATCGAAAGGAAACAAGGACGGGCAAAAATTGAATACCTGCATCCGTCTCTAGAACCAATACTTAAAGATACATACGGGATTATAGTATATCAGGAACAGGTGATGCAGATTGGAAGTCAGGTAGGGGGTTTCTCATTAGCAAAAGCAGACCTTATGCGTCGTGCAATGGGGAAAAAGCAAGTTGCGACAATGAGATCACTTAAGAAAGAATTTATTGAAGGTGCTTCTAAAAAAGGTATTGAAAAAAGAGTAGCCAGTCAGATTTATGCATTGATTCAGAAGTTTGCCCGTTATGGTTTTAATAGAAGCCATAGCGCTGCTTATGCTGTCCTTGCTTACCGTATCGGTTATTTAAAAGCTCATTATCCATCTGAATTTATGGCTGCTAACTTAAGTAGCGAGATTAATAATAAGGATAGAGTTATTATTCTTTCCAATGAAGTTAGAAGCATGGGATTAGAAATCCTGCCCCCTGATATAAATTATAGTGAAGTATATTTTGCTCCTAATGATAAATCAATTATGTATGGTTTGAATGCCATAAAGAATGTTGGAGAGAAGGCGGCAGAAAATATTGTTTCTTCCAGAAAGAGAGAAGGAGGTTTTAAAACTCTTTTTCAATTTGTTGTTGCTTTAGATTTGAAATGTGTGAGTCGTAAGGTTTTAGAGTGTCTGATTGCTGCCGGTGCGACCGACTCTTTAGAGGGAAATAGAGCCCAAAAGTTTGGTGCTGTTGATATTGCAATTCAATACGCACAATCACTCCAGGCTGAGAGAGACAATAAACAGGTGAACCTTTTTCAATTAGGAGGAAATACTACCAAATCAGTGTTATCGGAACCGAGTCTTCCTGATATTCCACCATGGAGTGATAATAAAAGATGGTTTAAGGAAAAGGAACTTGTTGGTATGTATCTGACAGGGCACCCGCTTTTGCAATATACGACAGAGATTGAAACTTTCTCAAACTATGACTTTACCGAACCCCTGTCAAGATTCGATAAAGAAATAGTGAAATTGGGAGGAGTAATTTCCAAGATCAAGAAACTTCTGGATCGTAAAAATAGGCAGATGGCTTTTATAACACTGGAAAGTTTGAATGGAACAGTGGAAGCCATTGCGTTTGCAGATATATATGAAAGGTTTAAGGAAAATATTAAGGTTGACAATCTAGTTTTCGTTCAAGGAAAGCTGAGTCGGCGAGGTGAGAAGGATGGAAGAATCTTGGTAGAAAGTATAAGCCCTCTTAAAGGATTGATGGATAGAAAATCAAAAAATCTTAATATCCGACTTGAAGCTGAGAAGATAAAAAAGACTGATATAGAAAACTTGAAGAAATTAGCCACGCAGTGCAAAGGGGATTGTGATTTAATTTTACATATTTATGATAAAAACAAGAACAGTAAAATAGTGCGATCAGGTTCAGTAAAAGTGAGCCCAAGTAAAGAGCTTATTGATAAACTCAGAAATTTACATGGTGGAAAAAATGTCTGGATTGAGTAATGATAGCTGTAATTCAAAGATCTAAAAATGCATGCGTTTCTATTGATGGGGAAATTGCAGGTAAAATTGATAATGGTTTGGTTATCCTCTTGGGAGTATGTAAGGGAGATAATGAAACTGATGCCGATTTTTTAGCAGGTAAAGTTTCTGGTATGAGGATATTCAGTGACAATCAGGGTAAAATGAATCTGTCTGTGAAAGATATAAATGGTAGTATCCTTGTTATCTCACAATTTACGCTCTGTGGCGATTGGCGGAAGGGAAGACGTCCCAGTTTTATCAATGCAGCACCACCGGAAGAAGGTGAACGTCTATATAAATATTTTATGAATTGCTTGAAAAAAAATGGGTTACCGGTTCAATCTGGGATTTTTGGAGCAATGATGGATGTGCATTTAATAAATGATGGTCCTGTAACTTTTGTGCTGGATAGTAAGTTGAAGTAGTAGTTTTTTTGTTAATAATAACTTTTGCAAGCAATTTAATTTTGTTTATGCTAAGAGTTAAACTAAAGAATATACATCAAAAAGTTTTTCCTGAGTTGTGTTCAATTCGATTTTTGAAATCAATCTTTGGAGTTGGAAGTTTCTTTAGGAATAAAAAATTAAGACCTGAGGATTTGGATTACTACATTACTTTTAGCAAACCCTTTAGTGAAATTTGTCTTAGAAAGGTTTCTGAAAAAATTGAAGGAATCAAAAACAAATTTAGGAATAGTAAATTCGAACCTGTAGTCAATGTATTTCTTGAAGATTCAAATGGGGATAGATTGAATTCTGTTGATCTATGGTTTCTTCTAAACTATGAAAATGAGACTTTATCAGATTGTATAAATTGTCGTAAGGGTGAAATATGGAAAGGATACGGAGCAAAACTACTTTTAGAAAATAGATAAAGTAATAAATACTTTTCATTATCTGTCAAGGTATAAGGGATGAAAGCAAAAGAACCTGCATATTATAAACTGCCTATCACGAATTGGCCCGAAAGCGAGAGACCTCGTGAAAAGTTAATGAAGTTAGGACCTTTTAAACTTACTGATACGGAGATTTTAGCGATTTTAGTGAGGTCAGGTTCGGGTGATCATTCAGCCTTAGATGTTGCAAGGGAAATCCTTACCAGGTCAGGCGGATTATCCAGATTGGTTAAAATGGATTACAATGATATTCTTGGTCTTGGAGTAAGAGGTATAGGCAAGACTAAAGCAGTTACAATTGTTGCGGCGATGCAGCTTGTAAGAAGATTGCAGTCGGAGGCAGCCAAATCATCGGACAAAATAATTAAGTCTTCAGATGAGGTAGCTCAGATATATGGACCGGGGCTTAGAGACCTTAAAAAAGAGATTTTTATGGTTATCTTGTTAGCAAGCAATAATAAAGTCATAGATGATACTGTTATTAGTGAGGGAGTGCTTAACGCTTCCGTTGTTACTCCACGAGAGGTTTTACGATCTGCTTTGCTTGCTAATGCCGCTGCAGTCATTTTAATACATAACCATCCCAGCGGGAATTTAGAACCCAGTAAAGAGGATATTCAACTAACAAAGCAGATGGTAGAAGCAGGTAAAGCTATGAATATTCCTGTGTTAGATCATATTATCATTGCTGGTGATGGATATACCAGTTTTGCAGACCGTGGGCTTATTTATTTTGAAGCTAAATAAAATATTATTTATTTTGTTGTTCTGATTTATGAGTCGTATTATCATAAAGAGATCCGTCGATGGAAATAGGCTATATTTACAACGAATGGCACAATGTATAACACATTAGTTTTAAGTAGACTCATTAATATTTTTTGTTTTATAAAATATAGATAATAAATTTGGATTGATGGTGAAATATTTTGCTAAGGAGAATTGAAAATGAATGTATCTGACAATAAGACCTCTTTGCAAGCCTATACAGATAATAACGCAGACAGTTTGTTGTTTTCACTTTTAGGGGATTACCATTTACAGGATAATGAAGCGGAAGAGGCTATTGAAGCCTGCCGCTCAGGTCTTACGAAATACCCTAATTCAGCTCTTGGGCACTACATTTGGGCGCTAGCTGCTATTAAAATGAATAACATTGGGATGGGTGTTGAGCACTTAAAAACCACCATTCAATTAGACAGGAGCTTCTTACAGGCATATTACAAGCTGACTGAAATTGGGAAAGGGGTGTTAGATTTAGAGACTCTGAAAAAGTGTTATGAAAGGATTTTTCAGCTAAATCCCTTTGACTCCCATGCAGAGGACCAAGCAGAAACTTTAACAAGCACAGCTCCATCGGTTGTAGCCGAAGAAGTTGAGAAGCCGCTCGAACCAGAGAGTGAAGAAGAAGCGCATCTAGGACCTATTGAGTCAGAAATTCTTGAAAAAGAGGAAGCACCTGCAGAAGTTCCCTCTGAAGAAAGTGCAGTACCAGCAGAAGAAGATATTATAACGAAGAAGGAAACTTATCCAGAAAAAGAGACAGTTTTTAAAGAGAAAATAAAGCCTCCTGATTATATTCAGGATAAAGTTGCATCGCTTGTTCGAAAGCCGGAGGAGAAACCGCCTGAAAAGGAGGAAAAACCGAGCGTGACTTCTACTAAACGAAAAGTGCCAAAGAAAAAGAGTGTAAAGAAGACTGTTGAAAAGGAAACAGTAGATGATAAGGATAGGATTGAGTTAAAAATTCCTATTCCAACTCTTACACTTGTGGAAGTTTTGAAAAAACAAAAATTATATGATCAGGCACTAGATGTGCTCAATATCCTTGAGAAAAAATCCAAAAATGTTGAAAAGGTTAAAAAGGTCCGTGAAAAGATTGTGCAATTAAAAGCGGAAGAAAATAATTCGCAGTGAATTTTAATAGATTATTACCTGAATTCAAGATCTACTGCTAAATATCTAATTGAGATAGGGATTAATTAAAATTTCATTCGTGATTTCAGCTGTTTTTCTAAGCATTGCTGTAACTGAACAATATTTTTTTTGAGATAGATCAACAGCTTTTTTTATAAGATTTTCATTTAGTTTTTCTCCCCAGAATGAAAGCCTCAGGTGGATCTTAGTATAAACCTTTGGATGTTCCGGACTTCGTTCACTTGTAATTTCTATTTTAAAGTCATCTGCGGGGGTACGCATTTTACGAATTAAGGACTCCACATCCATTGCTGTACAACCACCGAGTGCAATGAGAATTAGTTCCATAGGTTTACAGCCTGCTTCAGTTCCTCCGAATTCCTCGTTAGTATCAAGTACTACCCAGTGATTTGAAGGACCCTTTCCAATAAATGTAGAACCTTTAGCGCGTTGTATTGTAACTGGCATAATCTACCTCACAAAATTATCTTCTTATTAATTTATTCAGCTGCTCTATAATATCATCTATATTGTTAATGCCCTTTTCTCTAATCTGCTCTTCAAGTGTACCCCAAACTGGTTCTCCACAAGCAATACAAACAATTCCTAACTTCATAAGCGGTTTAACTAATTCAGGATAGTCATTAACAATGTCTTCAATTGAGGTTGTTTTTTCTATCAAAAAAAATAGTCTTATATAGGAGTTTAGAATTTTTATAGAAGAAGATTATTATTTTCACTGTTCTGATCAGTTAGTATTTGTGATTGATTCATCCGGATTTTTCAGGTTAAGGATAGTATAGAGTTTTTTTGACACATTTTCAGGAAGACTGTCACATTTATC
>DAOUYY010000050.1 GCA_030665885.1 Fidelibacterota bacterium | reverse complement strand
GAACAGACTTTCTAGTCTGTTTGCGATGAACGAAATGAATCGCTTTTTTCCTCAAAAAACTTGATAAACCTGGATTGCACAGACAGGAATGTCTGTGCTACAGATTTATTTTGCCTAAATAATTCCATTCCCACTTTTCACAATCATCAACTAATCCTGCTTTTACCGGATTATTCAATACATAATATACTATTCGCTCTAATTCTTTTTCATCTCTAACAATATGATCATAGCTCTCGTCTTGCCAGAAGGTACCCCTTCTACCCAATATTTTATTCGATTCTCTTGCGGAATATCCTTTAATAGATTTCATTATCTTACTTAGCACTCTTGCATTTTCTTTTAAAGTAAATACAACATGAACATGATTAGGCATAATGCAATAGCATAAAAGATCATATTCCTTTTTATCGTAAAATTTCAATGCAGAAGACACTAATGAGGCAATTTCTCTTTTTTCCAAATATTTTGGACTTTTTTTATATTCGTGTAGAAGTTTGTCTATTTTTTCAAAATATCTTTTCCAACTATCAGAAAGTTTCTGTTCTAATTCTTTTTTATTTTTCGAGTTCCTTCTGATAATTTGTTTTGAAAATTCATACTCCTCTTTCAATTTGCTCACTTTCTTTATTGGCAGTGAACCAGCAAGCCGAAAAGTGATGAAATAACAAGCACAGGGCCGGTAATAGTGTGGTAAATTTCTTTTATAGAAATATTTTTGTTTATCGCTTTCCGTTTGTAATATATTCATTTAATCATCTTTAGGGGAACTTCATAAATTCCGAGCACAGTTGTCCCCTACATCTACGATATGATACTTCCCATGTATTGAAGATTTTGAACCGAGGAGACTATTCTTTAGGCACACATTCTTTAAATTAGCTCCATCACTAATAATAGAATCCTCTATAACAGAATCGCAAATAGTAACTCCATCTCCAATACTCACATACGGACCTACAATACTTTTCCTTATATCTGCTTTGGGGTGAATATAGACTGGTGGAATTATCACAGAATTTGGATACTTATTTGCTTTATAATCAATTTTTTCCAAAAGATGTCTATTCGTTTCTAGAAGGGTTTTACGAGTTCCGCAATCATAACATGCCTCTATATTCTCGGTTTTCATTCTATCATTCCAGGAGAGCATTACTTGAAGAGCATCAGTTAACTGATATTCGCCTTTTGTGGTTATATCATTTTCAATAATGTATTCTATAGCCTTCTTTAATCTTTTTTGACTCTGTAAAAGATAGATCCCAGCTATCGCTAAATTGCTAAGTGGATTTTCAGGTTTCTCCACCAATTTTGATACCCATCCATCTTTAACTTCCACTATACCAAACCTTCGAGGATCTTCAACAGTCATTACACCAATAATATTATATTGGCTTTGTGCAAACTTGTAATAATTTAAATCGAGAATAGTATCACCCAGTAAAATTAGAACGGGCTCATTGGATGAATTAAGCCCCTTCCATACAGCATGACCTAATCCTTTCCTCTCCTTCTGTTCTACAAAATCTAAATTAAGATCATAATGATTTTTCACATATTCTATAACTTGATCACCCATATATCCCACAATTAAGGTAACATCTTCAATACCCGATTCTATGATTCGATCAAGGATATGCCCTAAAATCGGTTTTTCAGCAACAGGTAGTAACACTTTTGGTCGAGTTAAAGTAAGTGGTCTTAACCTCTCACCAATACCTGCAGCAGGAATAATAGCCTTCATCTATTAATAATCCTTTCTCATTCATAATCCTGTTTAAGATATTTTTCTAACTCCTCCTGTCTAATTTTTTCTTTAATCCTCGCCTTTAACTTTTTCTCAAATTCTTTAGCAGAATTTTTACCCATAAATTTCTGTAAATGATTTAACGCGATAACTTCTGCAATGACGGTAATATTTTTTCCGGGATATATAGGCAATTTTATAAGAGGAATATCTATATCCAAAATGTTTACATACTTCTCATTAGCGCCAATACGCTCATAATTTTCTTCCTTGTCCCAGTCTTCTAATTCTACTTGAACTTCTACACGTTTTTGCTGACGGACAGCCCTTATTCCAAATATACTTCTTACATCAACAATTCCAATTCCTCTCACTTCTATATAATGTTCGAGTAACTGAAGTCCCGAGCCCATAATAAAATTATCGGCTCGCTTTGTAAGTTTCACAACATCATCAGCTACAAGCCGATGCCCCCTTTCTACAAGATCAAGGGCAATTTCGCTTTTCCCAATCCCACTGCGTCCAGTAAACAAAACGCCAATACCATATACATCCACCAAAGACCCATGTACAGTAATTGACGGTGCCAAATTCCAATCAAGATAATACATTAAAAATGAGCCAAATTGCATTGTCAGAATAGATGTCTTAAAAATAGCGATATTATATTTTTCTGCCAATTCAAGCACAATTTCCGGAGGTTGGGTCCTATGAGCAAAAATAGCTGCCGGTATACCAAAAGCAAACAACTTCTTAAAAGTCGATTTGATAAATTCTTTACTAACAGAATTAAGATAATGTTTTTCTTTCATTCCAAACATCTGGATTCTACTTTTATCAAAATACTCCCAGAAACCGGTTAATTCCAATCCCGGGCGATTTAGTTTAGAAGAAGTTACTATCCTATCATGACCAATTTTCCCATTGACACATTTTAGTTTTAGCTTTGAACGGTTATCCTTATAAATTTTCCCGACTGTTAATAGCTCTTGCATTTGAATATCTCTTTCCTTTAAATCGTTTAAGCTGACGCTCCATTTTTGCAACAGCCAAATCTATTGATTTAATTATATCATCTGATGTCTCTGAAATCACAAAATCTCTTCCTGAAATGTGAAGATTAATTTCTGCCATTTCACCTTCTTTTGATCTATCTAAAATAACTCTACAGTTCACGATCTTACTATGAATTTTCTCCAGTTTAGTAACCTCATCATCCACATATTTCTTTACTCGATCAGGAACTTCATAATGTCGTGCTGTCAATTCAATTTTCATAAAAACACTCCTTTTGTTTAAAATATTTTTAGTTCTTTCTCATTCTGAATGGGTAAAACAAATTTTTATAAATTAATTGATAGAAGTTGGATTAGAGTGATGGAATATTGCCCACCTGACAATCGAGCAGGGATTATTGGAATTATGGAACTTCCTAAATTTAATTATGTCAATTAAATAATTAGTTACTTTTTTAATAGAAATTCTCATCCATTTTAGTGGAAATTCCTTTGACAAAGGGATGTCCTTAAATCTGAAAAGTGATATATGTGAGACGAAACAATTCAAGACTATAACATTACAATACAACACTACTCCAATGCTCCAATTCTCCAATATTATTTTAAATTTCCAACATTTATTTTTCTACATCCACTCATTTTGAGAGGGAACTATATTTTTATTTATTTCTCCCTACTTACTCGGCATGGGGATGTGCTTGTTTATATACCTCCTTTATCTTACCTATTTGTATATGAGTATACAATTGAGTAGTTGATAAACTGTTATGTCCTAATAAATCTTTAACCGCATTTAAATCAGCACCATGGTCAAGAAGATGCGAAGCAAAAGAATGTCTTAAAACATGAGGACTGAGGTGTTCTTGCTCTGATACTTCTTCCAGAAGTTTCCCAACCGCCTTTTGAACTGTCTGACGAGCTATTCTCCTATCTCGAGTGCTAACTAATAACGGACTTTCCAAAGTTACGCTTCCGAGTACAGTTTGCCTGATCTTAAGGTAATTATCTAGAGCGGTTTTCACTTTTTTACCAAATGGGACAATTCGCTCTTTTGAACCTTTTCCAAAGACACATATGGTCATTTTATTAAAATTCACATCCCCAATATTTAAAGAAATAAGTTCCCCTAATCGAATACCAGTGCTATATAAAAGTTCCAATATCAGCCTATTTCTCAGCCCAACAAAGGAAATAGCATCAGGTATTTCCATAACTTTTGATACCTGCTCTTCTGATAGTACAACCGGCAAGTGCTTTTTTGTTTTTGGAGACTTAACCATAACGGCAGGATTACCGGAAATATAACCTTGCCTGGCAAGGAATTTGAAAAACGCCTTAAGGGAAGCCAGCTTTCTGGAAATAGAGCTCATCTCCAAGCCGGATTCAGAAAGCATTCCAAGAAAATGCCTGATCCCGATTTTATTAACTTCTGATATTTCTACAGGAACAGTATTGGAATATTCAGCATAGAAATCGAGAAATTGCCTAACATCACTTTGATAAGCCTCTACAGTGTAGTCAGAATACCCTCTCTCTTGCTTCAGATATCTTAAGAATTTGTCAATTAATAATTCTACTGTCACCGCAATTAACACCCACTTCTAAGAGTTGATTCAACATCGATAAAATCCGCTGGCAAAGGCGCTTCAATTTCAATATTTTCACCTGTAAACGGATGACAAAATCGAATTCCAAACGCATGAAGCATCTGGCGCTCGACTTTTGACAGCACTAATTCACCTAAATCAATCTCCTTTTTCGAAAGACATCGCAAGTGTCTTAATCCCCCTCCATACATCAAATCTCCAACTACAGGATGACCTATAAAATTAAGATGAACTCTCGCCTGATGTGTTCGCCCTGTTTCGAGAATTAATTTTATAGAGGACATAATACCAAAATTTGAAATAGTCTGATAACATGTCCGTGCTTTTCTGCCAGAATCCGAAACAATAAACTTTTTTCTATTTTTACTACTTCGTCCAATAGGAGCATCAATAAGAGCACTTTCAGGCTCTGGATATCCCCAAACAAAAGCATGATATTTTTTAAAAACTTTCCTATCCGCAAACAATTTACTCAGTTTCCAATGAGCCTCATCTGTTTTGGCAGCTACAACTATCCCTGACGTATCCTTATCAAGACGGTGAACCAGACCTGGTCTTACTTTCCCGCCTAACGAACTCAACTCACTAGTATAATTAACCAAAGCACTTACTAATGTCCCGAAAAAATGACCCGCTCCGGGATGAACTACCATTCCTGCCGGTTTATTAACAGCAATGTAGTATTTATCCTCATATAAAATAGTTAGCGGAATCTTCTCACCAATGATTTCAGAAGGAGGAGGTTCGGGTAGCACAACCTTTATAACATCATTTTGCTTGATATTATAACCCGGCTTAGATGTAAGACCATTTACTAAAATATTTCCTCTTCTTATCAAATTATAAATTTTAGATCTCGATAATTTACCAATTCTCTCTGATAAATATACATCCAACCGCTCTCCAAAATCCTTATCAGCGACGAAATCGAGTGTCTCTTTTATATTAGATCCAATTAAAACAGTATATTAGTAAAAACACCTTTGCATTTAAAATCCTTCTCTAATCATAGTTGAGATTTAACCAAAAGGTTTTTTATTTTCATTTAAATAATTACCAACAAGTATTAGGTAACAACGACTATGGGTTCAACCTAGACTTTATTCTATTTCACTTCTTAGGATAAGATAATCATCTTTTAAAAAATAACTAAATATATTTATATAATCCACTAAATTTTATGGGAATTTAACCGGATCAATTTCTCAGCGAAAGATAAAAAACAATCTATTTAGACTTATTTTTGCACGTTACACAATGCTGAGTGTGAGGAACTTCTTCAAGACGTTCCTTAGGAATTAATTTTTTACATTCAATACAGATTCCATATACTCTATTTTCGATACGAACCAAAGCAGCATTCAAATGTCCTAAATATTTATTCTCTCTCGAAAGCCACAGGAATGCTTTTTCTCGTTCTTGCGAATCCGTACCAACATCTGCCATATGATAAGCATAAGTAGAATCCAGAGTTGTATTATCCTGTCGGGTCTTGTCTTTTATCGTCACTGCTTCCAATCGTTTTATTTCTCTAACAGTTTCTTCCCTTTTTTTCAATATAAGATTCTTGAAATAATCAAGTTCTTTTTTACTCCATCTCTTTTTTTGTGTTTTATTAGTCATATTTCCTCTCCTAAATGGGAATTTACTTTATACGGCTAATTCCAACATGGATTTTATCTCCACATATTTTAACTTCTTTATCAAATTCACCTGGTCTATATGTATTTTCAACATCTATTGCCAGAGTTTCAGCTTTAAAATAGTCAAGATGTTCACTTAGTGCTTTACTTAATGTCTCTGTAGACCCAGAAGCTACTATAATCCTGTCTTCGACCCGAAAATCAGCTTCCTTTCTCATCGTTTGTATATGTCTAACAAAATCTCGAACAATACCTTCCCTTATTAGTTCTTTAGTTAATTTAGTGTCGACTGCAACAGTATAATCAGAATCAAAAACAACCGAATAACCTTCAGCATTTCTCCGTTCAATAATAAGGTCTTCACTTGATAAATATACTTTTTTGTCACTTAAACTAATTTCAACCAATCCACCACTTCCCAACTTCCTTGCAATCTCACTAGGCTCCAAATTCTGTACTATTTTTCGAATTCCCCCGATATATTTTGCATACTTAGAACCTAATACAGCAAAATTTGGCTTAATGATATAATTTGTCAAAAAGCTGTCATCTCCCACTATTTCTATCGATTTGACATTAAGTTCTTCAAGTATCTGATTAGAAAGGTCTTTCAAGACTTCAGGTTCTTGGTCATCAGGTAATTTAACAATTATTTTCTGCAAAGGCTGACGAACTTTGAGATTAGCTTTATTTCTTGCTGCTCTTCCTAAACTAACAATTCTTACAACCGAATTCACTTTCTTTAAAAGAACTTCATCAATATATGATTCATCGGCTTCAGGAAACCTACCAAGGTGGACGCTTATAGGGGCATCTGGCTCAAGCCCTCTAACGAGATTTTGATAAATCGCTTCAGTAATGAAAGGAATTACAGGTGCTAAAATGTGAATCAATCCTTTTAATGCAGTATATAGTGTTTGGTAAGCACTCCATTTATCCGTATCATCCTCGGTTTTCCAGAAGCGCCGTCTACTTCTCCTTATATACCAGTTAGATAAATCTTCAAGAAAAAGACCAATGTGTTTCATTGCCTTTTCAACAGTATAACTCCCATATTCACACTCAACATCCTTGAACAGTAAATTGAGTCGGGCAAGAAGCCAGAGGTCCAGATCAGAAAGATCTTCTTTGTTTACTTTGTGTCTTTCAGGTGAATATTTATCAAGTTCAGCATAAGTAGCAAAGAAAGAATAAGAGTTCCATATCGTTATGAGACGTTTTCGTACCTCTTTTGCAAAAGAATAACCAAAATTGAGATTATTTACCGGATTATGGGCTGTATACAACCAACGCATAACATCCACACCCATCTTTTCAGCAGCATCTTCAAACCAGATGGCATTGCCAGTGCTCTTATGCATATCATTTCCATATTCATCCTTTACAAGTGCATGACCGAAAACCGTCTTAGAAGGTTCACAATTTTCTAGTACAGTACTCATAGCAAGCAATGAATAAAACCAGTTTCTGAATTGCCCGGGAAGTGATTCACATATAAGTTCTGCCGGGAACCATTCCTGCCAGTAAGCTTTATCCGTTGTATAATGTAATGTAGAATATGGTACGATTCCAGCATCCAGCCATGGATTTCCCACATCCGGTATTCGACTAACTTTAGCACCACATTTCTCACAACTGATCTTTACTGCATCAATCCATGGACGGTGAGGTGAGTTGCCTTCAAATTCCTTCCAGCCCTCAACAGCACGTTCTTTTAACTCTTCTTTACTTCCAATTACTGTTATATTTCCACAAGACTCACACTCAAAAATAGGTAAAGCCAACCCCCAGTATCTCTTCTTAGAAATCATCCAATCATGCATATTGTGCAGCCAATCGAGCTCATGATTCATTCCATACTCTGGAATCCACCGAATTTTACGAGTAACATCCATCATCTTTTCTCTAACGCCATCCATTGCGATAAACCATTCATCAACCAACCTAAAAACCAATTCAGTTCCATGCCGCCAGCAAATAGGATAACGATGCGTATACTCATCTTCAGAATATTTTATCCCCTTTTCTTTAAGGTCTTTTAATATCGGTCTAAGAACATCATCTACATTTTGCCCTGTTAACCATCCAAAACCATTAATATAGTTACCAAATTCATCTAAGGGTGCTATAACCGATAAGTCGTGTTCTATACTAAGTTCATGATCTTCCTGTCCACAGCCCGGGGCAATATGTACAATCCCAGTACCCTCTGTTTCACTTATTTCTTCCCATGGAATAATTACATGTTTTACGTCAGATTGAACGGGCAAATCATCAAACGGGCCATTATATGTCCAACCAAGCATCTCTTTTCCAGGGATAGAACCTTCAATTGTATACTCACCTTTTAGGACTTTTTCCTGCCTACCCTCGATTAAATAATATATTTCATTGCCCTGTCTTACTTTAAGATATTTTTTATCAGGATGAACTGCAGACGCAGTATTAGAAGTAAGCGTCCAGGGCGTTGTTGTCCAAATTAAAATATACTCTTTTTCTCTATTTAAAAGCGGAAATCTTAAGGTTACACTTGTATGGGTTAATTCTTTATAACCTTCCGTAGCAATCTCATGCTCGGATAATGCAGCACCACACCTGGTACACCAGGGCATAACATCATGCCCCTTATAAATCCAGCCATTTTCATGACACCGCTTCAGAAACAGCCAGATGGTATAGTTATTCTCATCTGACATAGTATAGTACGAGTTTTCCCAATCCATCCAATACCCTAATCGAATTGATTGCTCGGTTTGAATCTTAGAATACTTCCATACTCGTTCTTTACATTTATTAACAAAACGTTCAATTCCATATTTTTCAATATCTCTCTTTGATTTAAAACCAAGTTCTTTTTCAACTTCCACTTCTACCCAAAGACCCTGGCAATCAAAACCGTTCTGGTATCGAGTACGAAACCCATGCATCGCTTTATATCTATGGAAAATATCTTTATATGTCCTTCCCCACGCATGGTGTACACCCATTGGATTGTTAGCAGTTATAGGACCATCTATAAAAGACCACCTGGGGCCATTGGAGTTCTTTTTAATAAGTTCTTTGAAGATTTTGTTGTTTTTCCAAAATTCCAGTATTTCATGTTCTAAAGCAACAAAATCAACACTTGGTAGAACTTTCTTTATCACTAAAAAGACCTCCTATCTGCGAAGTAAATTAAGAATAATATACATAATTAAACTCAAAACCAAACAGGTAACCCAGGGAAAGTATAATGTGAAATTCTCTTTCTTGATAATAACATCACCAGGTAAATGTCCAAGTTTATTTAAAACAGGTATATTTTTACCATAACTTAGGAGAAGTCCTATCACTACTAAAAACACTCCCACAATTACAATTATTTTACCAAATTGAGACATCTTTTTACTAAAAATATTTTTTCAAAAATAGATCATATTTATTCCTAACATCATCTGATATAATAGAGCGGTCAGTTACAATAGCATTTTCAAGAGCACAATCGCAGTTACAATCACCATCAGTAAGTGGGAATTTCTCAATTAATCCTTGCAGCACGTTTGTTGTACTTTCTAACGCTTTTCCGAGGTTTGAAAAAACTTCGGTCACATCTACCGATTCCCCATACCAGCTATCAAAGTCCGTGACCTGAGCAATCGTCCCAAAGTGGATTTCCGCTTCTCTACTCAATTTCGCTTCATAGATATTAGTCATCCCGATAACGGATACCCCCCATGAACGATAAATTATGGACTCGGCTCTTGTAGAAAACGCCGGCCCATCTATATTCAAATAAATACCTTGAGGTGTAAAATCTACTCCGGCAGATGTCGCAATATCTACGAGAGCACTATGCAAAACAGGACAAACCGGATCACCAAAAGCAATATGTACGGCAATATTATCATCAAAAAACGTATCTTGAATATGTATTTTAGTACGGTCAAAAAATTGGTCAACAAATACAACAGAGCCGGGTTTAATTTCTTCTTTAAAACTTCCTACTGTAGATACGGAAACCAGATGTGTGACACCAAATTTTTTCATTGCATAAATGTTTGCCCTGTAATTTATATTCGATGGTATTAGCACATGTCCTCTACTATGCCTTGACAAAAATATAACTTCCTGACCATCCTTTTCACCTATAATAAGTTTATCAGAAGGTCTGCCAAAAGGCGTTTCAAGAGAAACTTTCCGTTTAATCTCTAATCCTTGTAATTCGTAGAAACCTGTACCGCCGATAATCCCCAATTTTGCCTTCATTCAACCTCTCAATTCAACTTGTAAATTTAGAGTTAGCTCCAAACAAAAACAAACAAAATAGAACAACTTCCCGACGGAAATGAAAATATTAAAAAGAGGCTTTCTTATTCAAAAGCCTCTTGAAGTGAAAAAATGACGAGTAAAATAATTTTACTTCGGAACTTCCAATGTCACAAAGAAAGTACCACTTTTCCGCTTTATTAAAACTAAGATAAACTCACCAGAAACATCCTCGAGGGCATTTTTATAATCAGACATATCAATAATCTTTTTGTCTCCGATCCTCTGAATAATATCACCGGGACGCAAAACTCTTGCAGCTTCAGACTCCCTATCAATTCTTGTTACAATAACCCCTTCATCATCAGAATCATAGCCATATTCTTGTGCTAAATAAGGTGTAAGTTCTTCTACTTGAATACCTAACTTTGAAAAAGATTTACCGGTACTTCTACTTGCAGTTTCAATAAATTCCGGGAGTTCTCCAAGTTTCACTTTCAGTTTTCGTTCTTTTTTGCCTCTAATCACTACTAAATCTTTAACCTTTCCAATCTCAGAATTAGAAACAAGATTCTGTAAATGAGATGGATCCTCAACTTTCTTCCCATCAAATTCTATTATTACATCACCAACCTTAATACCTGATTCCTCAGCTGGACTATCTTCTACTACTTCAGCAATAAGTGCTCCATCTCTTGTATCGATTTTCATCGCTCTTGCGGTACGATCATCGATCGGCTGAATCTTAACACCAAGCCATGCTCTGATAACTTTCCCTTTCTCTATCAGATCCCTCATAACACTTTTTGCCAAATTTATAGGTATCGCAAAACCAATACCCAAATTGCCTGAAACTGCACCATTAGTCGCAATAGCAGTATTTATCCCTACTAATTCACCACGAATATTAACCAATGCACCCCCACTATTGCCCGGGTTAATCGCGGCATCCGTTTGAATAAATGATTCATAACTTGCACCGGGAATAATATTACTTCTCCCCTTTGCACTAACAATACCAGCGGTTACCGTATGTGCCAAATTTTCAGAAAAAGGGGAACCAATTGCCAGAACCCATTCTCCCACTTTTAAAGCATCTGAATCTCCAAGAATTGCCGGTTTTAGGTCTTTTGCTTTAATCTTTATCACTGCCAAATCTGTTCGTGGATCAGTTCCTATGATTTCTGCTTTGTATTCTTTTTTATCAATCAGTTCAACTTTTATCTTTTCGCCTTTTTCAACAACATGATTGTTCGTCAAGATATATCCTTTCTTATCAACTATCACACCGGATCCCAGCGCTGTTGCCTTTCTCTCACTCCAACCTTCAGGAAGATTAAAAAATTTTCTGAAAAAATCATCGTCTCCAAACCCTGGAAATACAGGATTCACACGAGTTTTAATCACCTTTTCGGTTGTAATAGTAACAACAGAAGGATTAACGTCCTTTGCAATTTTTACAAAAGCTTCATTAAATACTTGCAATGAGGGTGTTCCTGTTTCACTACCAACAAACGCAGCAGGAACAACAGCCATCTTTTGCTCTTGGGGAGCATTTTCATATAGAACAACACGCTCCGGTTCAGGTTTTAAAAACGCTGTACCAATAAAATGACCGATAATAACAACAAGAATAACTGATCCCAGTACAAAACCAATAAATTTTTTCACTTCTAATCCTCCTATAAATAACTGCTTGTTATACTAAGACATTCTTTAAAAAGTTTCAATAGTAAATAGTAATAAGTAAAAACTTAAACATGAAAAGTGACTAAAGTGGAAAGTGAAACATGAATAGTAAAACGTGAACCGCAAATAAACGTCTCAGGAAAATCTCTTACTGGATTAATAAACACTCATTTTAATTGAAAACCAAAAAGCAGGCTGTTTATCAACTATTTGACGGTTAGCCAATAGCTCGAAGCTTTCTGTCTAAGTAGCGTCATCCTCCAAGGGAGTCCGTTGGACAGGCAAAATATTTCGCTTAACAATTCTCTTTCTATTCCTACAAGTTCAAGAAGACTTTTTCTTTCAGAAAATTCCACGATAATATCTATATCGCTTCCTGGTTTTTCTTCTCTTTTCACATAAGAACCAAAGATAGCTATATTATTCACCCTTTGATTTTTAGTAACCGAACAATCTTCTTAAAGATTTCTCTATTCGTCATTTTTTACCTTTTACCGGGATTCGGAATTTCACATAACACGATTATGGGTTCAAAATATACTGAACAATTCCGACAATATCCTGCACATTAATAACACCATCAAAATTCCAATCCGCAGCACAAAATTCATAACC
>DAOUYY010000087.1 GCA_030665885.1 Fidelibacterota bacterium | reverse complement strand
ATCAAATTCGCTCCAGGAAAGGCGGTCAACGCTGGTGGTGTTGCTGTTTCAGGGCTTGAAATGTCACAGAATTCTGAAAGATTAAGCTGGACTGCTGAAGAAGTTGATACATAGCTTCATAGGATTATGGAAAACATCCATGCTCAGTGTCTTGAAGCTGCGGATGCAGCTGGTTCCCCTGGCGATTATGTTAAGGGTGCTAATATTGCCGGATTCTTAAAAGTTGCTGAAGCTATGTTGGCTCAGGGTGTAGTGTAAAAAGCTCCAAAAATGTTAATAAAGTGGATCAGAACCAAATTTATATGAGGATCTGTTCCATATAAGATTGAAGTTTCGTTCCAACACACAGCATTGAAACGAGTAAAATGATAATTTTCATTAGCGTTTATTAGCGTTCATTCGCGGTTACTATTTATAAATAATCGCAATACCGCTTTTTCCATCCATTTTTGTAATTAGTGGATGATCTATTCGGATATGTGAAAAATATTTTGTTTCTTCAATGACGTTTTGACTTCTCAGCCAATTCCAATCAATGAAATCGGTATTGGAGTTGTATGGAATGGCAAAATATCCAACATTCATTGATATAAGGTTATGGAAGAAATGTGTTCCCTGAGAAGGATCAATACCAAGACCTTCCAATCCGGTTTCGACAATGACTTTTGCATTACATATTTGAATCCATTTAACGGGAACTCCTAAAAATCTATCCCTTGAGCCCCAACGACCCGGTCCGATTAGGATATATTCCAGATTCTGCTTCATCATTTTAGAATTAAGGCTTTCTATTTCGATCAGCATATCCATTGTTTTTGTATTATCGAATTTATCAGGATCAAGAAAAATGATGTCTTTGATATCGGTAATAACACCATTTCCCATTCCTTTTTCAGTATATATAAAAAGTTTTTCCTTGTTCACTGTATCAGGATCAAGATCGACATCTTCTGTACTAATAGAAAGAGGACGAATTTGAAGTAAATAGAATGTTGGATGTTTATCATTTTTTGAACCTTTTCCAAGAGTAGAAGCAAATTCTATCTCTATTGGTACTCCAAACGCTTCTTCTCCAATTTTAAGTATTTCTTCAAGTATATTCGCTAATGGTAAGTAATTATACTTTAAAATTTTATCAAAAGTTACGACACGAGGACCTTTCCTACTCAAGTCTGAAACCATCCTGTTATCCTGGTAATCCCAGACTGATGCCAGATGTTCAAGTGTTTTATGCTCTTCGGCATCTTTAATATCCAATTTCGCTAATGTAACCTCTTCACCTTTTGTTAAGTCAAATTCAATATTTTCCATATTGAGCGCATAAAACTCTTTCTGGGAACTGCTAATTAAGTCTTTTGTCGGAATTGCCTCGATCTTTGGATAATGTGGGCAAAAGCGGAAACTTTTTTCCCCTTCTATTATCCATCTTCCTAATCCTACAGCTAGTGCGGCTGTAGCGTCTGAATGTTTCATACAAGAAGTTGGGTAAAAATTATATGATTGTGCTACACCTGAAAAGTGAGGGTAATAATAGAAATTTTTTCCAAAATAGGCTCCAGCGATATGTTGGATAACTACAGCCATCTTTTCCTCTTCAAGCTTATATTGCATACTTTCGATATATTTCCTCGCTTTTTCAATAAAAACAGAGGCAAAAACCAGCTTAATTGCATTCATTAGCTGTATAACCCTCACATCTTTATCTGGATGATTATTTGGCAGCATATAAGTTCTATATACACCTGCCGTTGCTCTAAATTGAGAATCTTCCATCAATCCTGATGACCGTACTGCTATAGGATGATGAATATGATCTATATAAATATGCAGTTTGTCGATAAGATTCTGTGATAGTTTGCCATTCTGAAACATTTGATCTATTTCATGATCGTCTTTTTCCAAAATATCTTCATCTAAATGATTACTCTCTATGAAATAGTCATATTCGTTAGTACCAATTATTGCTGTATAAGGCATGCAGATATCCACTTCAGGATAGCGTTTATCGAATTCCATTGAGACCAAGAGAGCGTTTAAAAATGCAAGACCTCTGCCTTTTCCTCCAAGGGACCCTTCGCTCAGGCGTGTAATTTGGCTGTTTTCGGTAAGGCTGGATGGTTCGAAGTCAATAATCTTTCCTCTATTACGGTTTATCCTCACGGTTTTGAATGTAGATAGAAGATGTTCTCTTAATTCTTCAGCTGTGGAAAAATCTTTAACTTTTATAGGTCGGATTTTTTTTGCTATCTGAATTTCACTATGAGCAAGCAGCCAGGTTGAGAAATCATTCCTTATACTATGGTAAATGATAGATGTGATTGGAATTTCTTTCAGTGTCTCTTCAAATTCAACCATTGAAGTTGCTCTGGAGATCTCAAGACCTTCTGCGTTTCTAAAAATGAAGTCACCAAAACCGAGGTTATTGATAATAAAATCATGGAGTTTATGTAGGAGATTCTTCGATTCTTTGTGTAGAAAAGTGACACCTAACATTCTAGCTTTTTCTTTATTCTTTAAATCAGTGGATTGTAAAATTACCGGTATATCACTACTATCTTCCCTTATTTTAGATATAAGTTTTATACCTGCTTCTGAATCTATCTTTCTATTATGGAGAAATCCAACATCAGAGATTATAGATATAATGTACTCTTTATATTTTTCATAGATTTCGTAAGCTTCTTCAAAATTGTGTACCAGGATAACTTTAGGGCGGGCTCGCATCCGCAGTCGTTTATTGATATCACTCAATTCTTCCTGAATTAAAAGTTGTGTCTGTTTCATAATCTCGGCATAAAGAAGTGGCAGGAACATAGAGTAATAATGGACATTATCCTCCACCAATAGGATAATTCGAACAAGCCCATGTTTTGTATCATATTCAACATTCCTTTTATCTTCTACTGATTTTACCATTGCTAAAAATAACTTTGCATCACCACTCCATAAAAATATTTCCTCAATAAACTGCATTTCTTCATCATATCGTTCTATTAATTTTATATCGGGTCGGACGTTTAGCAGTAATAGAATTGGTAAATTTGGATCTTTTTCTTTGATTTGCTTGCTTAATTCAAAAGCAGAGATCTCCCCGATCCTAAGCATTGTTATAACAAGGTCAAATTCTTTCTCCTCTAAAGCGTTGAGAGCATCTGCTCCTGTTGGAACAGTAGTTATTCTTGGAGCAGTACTTAGATTCAATTGTCTGTAATCTCCAAATATCTGTTCAGATAATCGTCCATCCTGTTCGAATATAAAAGCATCATAAAATGTAGAAATAAGGAGGATTTCCTTCACTCTGTTCCTCATTAAATTGTAAAAGATATCCTCACCAAACTTGAGTTTATTATAATAGTAGTTCAGTTTTTTTTCTTCCATTAGAGTACCTTTCAGTTTGCTAAATTTCTTCATAAGAGTATATTTATACAAGTTAAAAATATGCGAGAAGAGATTTTAAGGACTAGACAATTCATTACCCTATAATTCGTATGAAGATCTTATATTTATTTTTTAGAATTTTTAAAAATGTTGAAAATGTAAAATGACAATTTTATATTAGATCGAATATTGAGAAATTGATTTGTATTGAAAATGGTTAGTTTTTTTTGATAATCTTAAAAGGAAAATAGAAGAATACTGTCTTGTCCTAAAATAGTTGACAGTTTACACGGTAACATATACACTCTCTGGGGTTCGATAATTAAGCGCTATATGCAGCCGATATTGATTATAAATTCTCACTGATTCTTTTACTAATTGCTTAGCAATATTTTTTGATTGTGTCGAAGACATTCCTTCGGAAAAGTGTATCTCCCAAACAAAAATCATCTTTCAGGATTCCGTTGACTCTTTCCGCTAGAGCGTTTTCATACACATGATCCTGTCCCGTCATACTGATTTTTACACTATGTTTCTTAAGCAAATCAATATACGCTTTGCAACAATACTGAATACCGCGATCCTACCCGCCTGACCAGATGGGCAGGTTAAATGATTTTTCCCAAGTGAACGAAGCTATTTATAGATGCCTCCAACGCTAATATCGTAGATTCTGGATGCTTCTGCAATACTTAAAACTCTTCTTCAATTTTTTTGATTACCTTTTGCTTGAAGGCATTACTGTAACGATAACAAGTCTTGGTTGACATATTCTCTTTCTTCTTATTTTGTATCAACCTATTTCAGGACGATACAAGCTCTCTCATACCTAATTCCTGCTTTATACTTCTTGTATGTTTTATATCTATTTCATCTGGAACGAGTAAGCTCGTACCAGAACAATTTATAAAAAACCAAAATTTGTTTTTCTTGAGTTCTTGTAGGAATAATTTAAATTAAACCAAATAGAGAGGGGTACTTCAATGAAGCCGATCAAGCAAGTAATTATTGCTCACTATACTCTTCCTCCTGTAATTGGAGGTGTAGAAAGTTGTCTTGGTCCATTAGCGGAAATGTTTGCAAAAAATGGTTATTTGGTAACACTTTTAGCGGGTGAAGGGAATTTTGAAGGGCAAAATATAAAAACCAGTATAATTCCTGAATTCAGTCCCAATAATTCTCATATTAAGAATTTACAGCGTATATTTAGGCTCGGGTCTCTTCCCGAATCGTACGAATTAGAATTGCAAAATCTACAGCGTAGAATAGAAACTGAAGTTGGCGATATTGAAAACGTTATTATACATAATATGATGACAATGCCTTTTAATTTAACTGCTACAGAGGCATTCTGGAATTTTATTGAAAATAATCCTAAGAAAAGCTTTTACATCTGGACTCATGATATGGCATGGTTAATGGATGATTATAAAAGTCATCTTTATAAGCGACGTCCCTGGTCACTTTTAAAAAAGGCATTAAAAGAAGTTACGTATATCTCAATATCTGAATTCAGAAAGCGTCAAATGTCTGAGCTTTTAAATATCCCAAGAAAAAAAATTAAGGTCATTCCGGATGTACTTAAATATCAGGATTTCTTGAAATTCAATGAGGATACATCTAAAGTAATCTCATCTTTGTCAATATTTAAGAGATACCCTGTCATTTTGCTACCGTCAAGAATCATTCCGCGTAAGAATCTGGAAAGAAGTATTCAAATTATCGCATCTTTGCGAGGTGAATTTCCTGATATTCTTGGAATTATTACCGGAATTACCGATAGAGATAATAACGAGTTATTAGAGTACTCCAGAATACTTTACAAACTAATAGAAGATAATGACCTTGAAGAGAATATTGTATTTTTAAGCAAGGTATTTGAAGAGTTGGATATACCTCATGAAAAGAATCGGGATGTTGTACGAGACCTTTATTTTATTAGCCATCTTGTTCTTGTTTTAAGTACTGATGAGGGATTCGGTTTACCTATACTGGAAGCTGGAGCTGCTCGTATTCCGATTGTATTAACGCAAATTCCGGTATTTAGAGAAATAGCAGGCGATAGCGTTTTATATCTCCCTTTGGATGAAAGTGTAGATTACAATGCAAATAGATTGTCTAAATTTATACTAAACAAGCAATCAAAAAGTGATATTCTATTTAGGAGAGTATTCTGTAAATATAACTGGGATACTCTTTGGGATGATTATTTGAAAAGTATTTTTAGTAAGTAAAATATAAGTGGCCTGCCACGCGAAGTCCCGATTTTATCGATTAAATAAGCCGTTTATTCGTAAATGCTTTTCCTGAATGAGATTTCAGATATTTTTCAAAATTGAGGGCTTTTGATTTGACTTTAAATGCACAGTAGAATTCGATATTCCAGGGTATAAATTTAGAAGTATGTTTGCATTTACCGCTATTGTGATATTGTAGACGCTGTTTGAGATCGGAAGAATAACCGATGTATGTTTGATTATGGTGATTAACGCTTCTTAATATATAAACATAAAACATGATTGTCCATGCTTCGTACCGATGAATCGGCACTACGCAGGACACTCTTCGTTGCGAAATCTGAAAGAACATCAATTTCTCAATGATAAGTGGCCTGCCACGCGAAGTCCCGATTTTATCGGGACGAAGAGTGGAGGCGGAGGGAATTGAACCCTCGTCCGAAAAAGAGAACTGAAAAGCCACTACGTGCGTAGTTCATTGAGAAGTTTCATCTTTCCATCGACAATGAACAAACTCCGGAAAGATTAGTTTGCTAAAATTTCGCCCTTCTTCCACAAACAACTAAGAAGAACTAGTCTGTATTAACGACGCTCTAAACCAACCCACAGACAAGATCGGAGTAGAACGGTCGCTTAACTAAGCGTAAGCGACGGTGCCAAAAGTATTGGCATTTAGCGTTATTCAGGTTTTTTATCGTGGCCCTCCTGAAAACCACGACACGCTGCTTGTCAGACCTTCAATCCCGTCGAATCCATTCGCCCCCTCAAAAAGCATTGCAAATTTAAGGTAATTTATTTAGAAATCAAATTTAACAAACCTGTTTCTCCAAAGGTCACGGAGGACTCCTTATGGAGAGTTCTTTGAACTATCCGGCGACTGCCGGACTAAGCGGGTTTTTTATTACTGATAGATGTTGCTATCAGTTGATTTGAGATGTAAATTCACTGGAAAAAGAATTATAGCTTAGTTACGTGGAAATTTGAAGTGAATTGGGTAATTTTAAATTGTTAATTTATAGTGGTGAATTGATAAAACTTGAATGATGTCTATAAAGGAATATATTTTAAAGCAAAAGAGCCTCATATACTCTATTGTTTATTGAATAATTATCGAGGTGCAAATATGAAAAGTTCTATTAAGAAATGTTGTCATTTATTTTGGTTATTTGTTTTTGTCATCCTTTTCGGAATTGGATTCCAGGCACTTACTCAGCAGCAAGTTGATGAATTTTCATTCATTGTAACTGCAGATATGCGAGAGTATGCCGGACCTAAGTATCAGACTTCAGATTATTTTTTTGGAACTTGTGAAGCAATTCTTGATGTGGGAAAAGGTGCTTTTATGATTAGTCCCGGTGATATTGACCCACCCTGGTTTGTTAGGGAAACTATATCGAAAGTTTTTGGAGTAGATTATATATGGTATCCTGTAGTTGGAAATCATGAATCAGAAACTAAGGAAGATATGGCATATCTCAGAGAATATAATGCTGGTGGAAATAAACTTCCATATATTGTAAATGTCGGACCGGAAGGTAGTGAAGAAACAATGTATTCTTTTGATTATGGGAATGCACATTTTATAGTTTTAAATCAATATTATGATGGTAATTCAGATATTGGGACTGATGGTGATATAGTAGATTCAACTTATCATTGGTTAGCTCAAGATCTTAAGAATACCAGGAAGAAATACATATTTGTTGCGGGACATGAGCCGGCATATCCATTACCTGATATGGATAGCAATAGGTTGCGACACTATGGTGATTCACTAGACAAATACCCGAAAAATCGAGATCGTTTTTGGAAGTTGTTAAAGGAAAAAGGCGTTTTAGCATATTTTTGCGGACATACACACAATGTTTCTATTAGAAAGATAGAGGGTATATATCAAATAGATGCAGGTCATTGTAGAGGTATAGCGGATAAAGGTGCACAAAGTTCCTTTGTGAAAATCAATGTTATAAAAAATGAATGTCAGTATGAAATATATCGGATGGATATCGAAAAACGTATTTATATACAAAGATCTTTTGGCATATTTGAATAGTTGCGGAAAATAAGATATTAATAAACACATAATTTTAATTTATATTATCCCCAGTTTACAATTTTTTAATGCTGTTTTAGAGTTAGGTTTTAAGTTGAAAGGAATTTCTTATGGGAAAATTGAGTATATCACCTCAACTCGGTAAGTTAGCTGCAGATACATTGCGCTTGTTATCAGCAGATGGAATTCAGAGAGCGAATTCTGGTCATCCTGGATTGCCTATGGGAATGGCTGATTGTGCATTTGTATTATGGAGTCGTTTTCTCCAATTTAATCCAAAAGACCCTCAATGGGAAAATAGAGATCGTTTTATTCTTTCTGCCGGACATGGTTCAATGCTACTTTATTCTTTACTTCATTTAAGTGGGTACGATGTATCTTTAGAAGATTTAAAATCCTTTCGCCAATGGGGCAGCCGCACGCCTGGTCATCCGGAATATGGATGTTTGCCTGGTGTAGAAGTAACAACAGGACCACTTGGACAGGGATTTGCTAATGGAGTAGGGATGGCAATTGCGGCAAAAATGACTGCTGCAAGGTTCAATACCGATGGATTTTCTATTTTTGGAACGCACCATGTTTACGCTATTGTTAGCGATGGTGATCTAATGGAAGGTATAAGCGCCGAATCAGCTTCAATAGCCGGGCATCTCCGACTTGGAAATATCATTTACATTTATGATTACAACAATATCACAATAGAAGGTAACACTAATTTAACTTTTACTGAATCTATTCCAATGCGCTTTAATGCTTATGGCTGGCAAACCATCGAAGTTGATGGACATAATCACGAAGAAATTGCATCTGCCATAGAGAAGGGAATTAAAGAAGATAATAAGCCGACTCTAATTATAGCAAAAACTCATATCGGATATGGTAGTCCCAACAAACAGGATAAAGCAGTTGTTCATGGCTCACCGCTTGGAAACGATGAACTTAAGGAAACGAAACGTCATTTAGGTTTTTCTGAAGATGAATATTTTTATATACCTGATGAAGTGAAAAAGCTCTTTAATCTGAGGGTAAAAGAACTTGAAGAAGAATATAAATGCTGGCAAAAACAATTTGAAATTTGGCAAGAAAAAAATCCTGAATTATGGAAACTGTGGAAGACTATTAAGACAAAAAGTGTCCCTGATACTATTGAAAAAAAATTGATAAACATTGTTAAATCTGAATCGGCAGCCACACGTTCGATTTCAGGTAAAGTTATGCAAAAGATAGCCGAATTAGTTCCGGGATTCTGTGGCGGTTCAGCAGATTTAGCACCATCTACGAAAACATTTCTGGAATCTTATCCTTCAATCGGACCAGATCAGTTTGAAGGAAGAAACTTCCATTTTGGTATTCGGGAACATGCAATGGGGGGGATCATTAATGGGATAGCATTGTATGATGGCTTTATTCCTTTCGGTTCGACGTTCCTTGTTTTCTCAGACTATATGAGACCGGCTGTGAGATTGGCTGCTTTCATGGGGCTTCATGTAATTTATGTTTTCACACACGATTCTATTTACGTTGGAGAAGATGGGCCTACACATCAACCTGTGGAACAATTAGCGGCTTTGCGTACTATTCCTAACCTTACTGTTATTCGTCCTGCTGATGGGTTAGAAGTGGCAATATCCTGGACGTATGCATTAAGAAATAGAAAGGGACCGACAGCATTAGTTTTATCCCGCCAGAAAGTTTTACCTTTAGAAAGATCAAATACCTTTGATCCATTTTTAATTCAAAAGGGAGGATATATAATTTCTTCTGAGAGATATGGTTTACTGGATCTTGTTCTTATTGCAAGTGGATCGGAAGTTCAAGTAACAGTTGAAGCCCAAAAGATTCTTGAAAAAGAGGAACTTTCTGTGCGTGTTGTTTCCATGCCTTCTATAGAAATATTTAGGATACAGCCAGAGAACTACAAGGCTTCGGTAATTCCTCAAAAGGATAGCCGTGTTGTAGTAATTGAAGCTGGTGTTTCACAAGGATGGAATGATATAACAAGTCTACCTCTTTTAACGAT
>DAOUYY010000095.1 GCA_030665885.1 Fidelibacterota bacterium | reverse complement strand
ATATAGAAAACGGAAAATATCATGCCGTAACATCTATTATAACTCTACTTGAAATACTTGTTAAATCCAAAATGGAGAAAAATTTTCAGATAACTTCCGATTATAGAGACCTCTTGCTTACCTTTCCCAACCTTAAATTTTCTCAGGTTGATCTACAAGTTTCTGATATTGCCTCAGCCTTAAGAGCAAAATATAAAATTAAAACACCGGATGCTATACAGATTGCAACAGCCATTTCAGAAAAGGCAAAAGTGTTTATAACCAATGATGAACAACTAAAAATAATTAATGATATAGATATTATCCTTCTCAGCGAATTGGAGAATCACCAGTCACTGCGGAAAAATTAGCAGTTCCGGAATGAATTTTCTCACAACGATAAATTTACCGTTTAATGATCCTCAATTTTTTCATGTTTTACCATTATTTTGATATAAGTATCCTGTTTCCCAAATTCCAAAAGCAGAGTGCTTTTAATGAAATTTTTATGTAATACTAATATTTTCTTAACATTAAATTATTAATAACTTATCTAATGATTGAAAATTTATCTTAGAAAGAAACTTAATGCCAAAAGGGAACATACTCACTGTAGATGATGAAGAAGATATTTTAGAGCTTGTCCGCTATAACCTTTCTAAAGAAGGATATTCTGTCACATGTGTAACTTCAGGAGAAGAAGCACTTTCTATTGCAAGGTCAAATTTACCAGACCTATTAATACTTGACCTTATGCTCCCTGGAGTTGATGGAATTGACGTTTGCAGAATTCTTAAAAATGACCAAAAAACTGAAGCAATTCCTATTATAATGCTAACCGCTAAAGGTGAAGAATCTGATATTATCACTGGACTGGAAATGGGTGCTGATGATTATATAACGAAGCCTTTTAGTCCACGTATCCTTCTTGCACGCGTTAAGGCAGTTCTCCGCAGAAAAAGGAACGAGTTTCAGGACAAATCCAGGATTATAAAAATACACGATTTACTAATTAACCCAGGACGCCATGAAGTTTCGGTAAAAGATAGACACATCGATTTTACTCGAACAGAATTTCGCATTCTTCAATTTTTAGCTCAGCGACCGGGGTGGGTATTCACTCGTTATCAGATCGTTGATGATGTACAAGGAGAAGATTATCCCGTTACCGAGCGATCAGTCGACGTGCACATTGTGGCATTAAGAAAAAAACTTGGGTCGAGTGGTAAATACATTGAAACTGTTCACGGTGTAGGATATAGATTCAAGGAATAATAAATGAAAAAAAAACGTCTAATATGGCAAATTTATCCCTCCTACTTATTGATAATATTAGTATCACTGATTGCTATTACATGGTTTGCATCATTTTCTCTACGGAACTTCTATTACAGACAAGTCGCTTTCGACCTTGAAGCCAGGGCACAACTTATAAAAAACCAAGTTTCAAAAAAAATTTCTATGATGTATGCGGCATACCTGGATTCTTTATGCAAAGAACTCGGTAAAAGTTCTTCTACACGGGTTACAATAATTTTACCATCAGGAAAAGTAATTGGCGATTCTCATGAAGATCCATCTGTTATGGATAATCACGCCAGTCGTCCTGAGATTAAAGATGCTATAACAAATGATGATATTGGTACTTCGATTCGCTATAGCCACACGCTTAAAGAAAACACGATGTATCTTGCTATAACTGTTGAGCAGGATGGGAAATTAGCAGGTGTAATACGCACTGCTATATCAATAACAAAAATAAAGCAAGTACTAAAAGGTATATATCTAAACATTTTTCTCGGAGGAGTAATTATATCCTTTATATTTGCACTGGTTAGCTTTATTATTTCTAGACGTATAAGCCGACCGATAGAAGAGATGAAACGCGGCACAGAGCATTTTGCCCGTGGAGATTTGGATTACAATCTGCCTATTCCTAATTCCGCAGAACTGGGGAGTCTCGCAGCTTCGATGAATCAGATGGCTGCTCAACTCAGAGAAAAAATTCAGACTCTTGTGCAGCAAAAAAATGAACAGGAAGCTCTTTTATCAAGTATGATTGAAGGCGTAATTGCAGTTGATTCAAATGAGAAGATAATAAAAATAAACCGGGCAGCGGGAGAACTATTTGGAATCAATCCAAACAATATTCAGGGATGTATCCTCCAGGAAGTTATAAGAAATGTTGACCTTCAGAAATTCACTAAAAAAGTATTAGAAAATCACAAACTAACAGAAGATGAGATTGTTATATATAACAAAAATGGTGATCAATTTCTCCAGGCACATGGAACTATACTTAGGGGTTTTGAAGGTATTGAAATTGGAGCACTTATCGTTTTAAACAATGTCACTAAAATCAAACGTCTTGAGAATATACGGCGCAATTTTGTAGCCAATGTGTCACATGAGTTGAGAACTCCGATTACTTCAATTAAAGGTTTCGTTGAGACGCTTCAAGATGGAACAATCAATGAGAAGAAAAACGCAAAACGTTTCCTTGATATTATTTCGAAACAGGTTGACCGTTTAAATGCAATTATCGAGGATCTTCTCGGTCTTTCCAGAATTGAGCAAGAAGACGAAAAATCAGAAATTGTATTTGAAAAAGGTAAAATAAAGGATATACTGGAAGTTGCTATCCAGGATTGTATCTCCAAAGCATCAGAAAGTAACATAACGATTGATTTGACATGCGAGGATAACCCAGTCGCAAATATCAATGCTCTTCTCATTGAACAGGCTGTTGTAAATATAATCGATAATGCCATTAAATACAGTGAACCTGGAAGCTCGATTCAAGTCGATGCATTTCAATCCGAAGAAGAAGTAATCATTAGCGTCACTGATCATGGTTGCGGAATAGAACAAAAACACCTACCTCACCTTTTTGAGCGTTTTTATCGTGTTGACAAAGCACGTAGCCGAAAACTCGGTGGAACTGGACTGGGACTCGCTATTGTAAAGCACATTGTCCTTGCACATAATGGAAGAGTAGATGTAGAAAGCGAAGTCGGCAAAGGTTCAAAATTTATTATAGCACTCCCTGTTTCTTCTTTCCAATAAAATCTTCAGTAAGGCTTTTTTCTTACAAACTATTTAATAATCCAGTTTTCAAAAACCCACTTCACTAAAATCAATAGGATACGAAGTTCGTAACGTTGCTCTTTACCGTCATTCCTGTTTTGCAGTAAAGTTGGGTTAACATTTTTTTAACATTCACTTAATAACTTCATAATAATTAACACTTAATTTCTCATGTGTTTGATGAAGATAACTTAGGAATTTAAACAAAATCAAGGAGGTACAAAGTGAGAAAATTGACTTCTTTCTTTTTTCTGAGTTTTGTTGTTGTAGCATCAGTTTCGGCAGGAGATGGTTCCATATCCGGAAAAAGCTATTTTGATTATATGTATAACACTGATAGCGATGCTGCAATATCCAATCAATTCGAAATTTCCCGAGTATATTTCACTTATAAGAAAAAACTTTATAATGACATTAAATTCAGATTCACTACCGATGTTGGGCGGATTTCAGAGACCTATTACACATACAGAGCAACTACCAACGACAATGGAGACATAACTGGTATAGTAGGGAGCAAGCACAAATCCAAAGAACGTTTACATGTGTATGTAAAATATGCCTACCTGGACTGGAAAGTCAAGCCTATTGGTACTCTTATTTTAGGTCAGCAGGGAATGAACTACTTCAATATCGAAGAAGCGAACTGGGGACTAAGATTTGTGGAAAAAGCACCTATGGACCGCTTGAAAATGGCAACGTCTGCCGACATGGGTATAGGTTTTAAAAGGGAATTAATTGATAATCTTCACCTCCATGCGACCTATGTTCACGGCACCGGTTATAAACATCCAGAAGATAACAGCGAAAAAAAGATCGGAGTACAGCTTCTCTATGGTCAACATAAGCTGATAAAAAAAGATGGTTTTAACGTAGGAACAACAATAATCATAGAGCCGTATGACGGTGAAAATACACAGACTATAGCCGCTTTTGGAGGTTTTGCTAGATCCGGACTAAGGATCGGCGGAGAATTTGACATTAAAAAAAGCAGCGAAATTGACAGCCGTGAGCAGGTAATGGCTGTTTACTTTGCATACAAAGTAGTGGATAAATTTACTGTTTTCAGTAGAGCTGATATCTATGATCCCAACACTGAAACAAACGATGATTGCAATACATATATCATAGCGGGAATAGACTATTCGGTAAGCAAGGGATTCCGTATTGCACCTAATATTCGTTATAAATCATATCAAGACGGTAGCGATTCCGAGATGCTTATAAAAATGAACTTTGAGTTCAAATTTTAACTGATAAAAAAGAGGAGAAACTAAAAATGAAGACGATTACGATTTTAGCAGTTTTTACTGTTTTATGTTGTTTGGGTATTTTTCTGGTAAATCCGGCTCTTGCCGGCAATCCCAGGTCTAAGATAGTAGTAGATGGATCAACAACTGTTGGTCCTATCGCAAAATCATTTGCCGAATATTACATGCGAATGAATCCGGTAGTAAATATAACAGTAAGTGAATCTGGGAGTGGCAACGGTGCGAAGAGTTTGATCAATGGTACCTGCGACGTAGCGAATATGTCACGATTTATGAAGGAAAAAGAATTTAAGGCAGCAGTCGATAAAGGAATTTTTCCGGTAGCACATGTTGTTGCAGTTGATGGTATTGCAATAATCGTTCATCCGAGTAATCGAGTTAAAAGCCTTACAATTGAGCAAGTTCGAGATATCTATCTTGGTAAAACAAAAAATTGGAACAAAGTTGGTGGAACAAATAAGCGTATTGTCATTATCAGCCGGGATACTAATAGTGGAACATACGAAACATTTGAGAAACTCGTTATGAAAAAACAGAAGATTACTCAAAACGCTGAATATGTGGGAAGTAATGGTGCAATTCGTACCCGTGTACAATCAACAAAAGCTGCAATAGGTTATGTTGGATTGGGATTTATTGATAAAAGTGTAAAGGCAGTCAAGATCGACAACATATACCCTGATAACAACTCTGTTTCCTCAGGTAAATACCCTATTGCCCGCCCATTATTTATGTTTACAAACGGATATCCTAAACTTGGCACCCATCTTCATGCCTTTGTTACTCTTTATTTAAGTGAAAAAGGACAGGAAATAATTGAATCCATTGGTTTTATACCAATAACGAAATATTAATTAAGTTTAATCTGCGATTTCTTAATGAAAAAGATTAGAATTCATCCTGGAAATTTAGGAAAACAGTTACTCAGTACAGGTAACACAAGGACAAAAAGGATACTAAGTTTCTTTGGGCATTCCCTACTTTTCTTAATAACAGGGGTTTCTGTAGTATCTGTACTTTTTATTTTTATATTTATTTTTCGGGATGCACTACCCTTTTTCAAATTAGAAGGATTTAAAGAATTTTTTACAAGTACGAAGTGGTATCCTTCAAGCGATAACCCGTCTTTTGGAGCACTTTCACTATTTTTTGGTAGCGCTATAGTTACAACAGGAGCCGTTATTGTTTCTGTTCCTCTTGGGGTTATAGCTGCTGTATGCCTGAGCGATGTTCTTTCTTTTTCTTTAAGACAAATAATGAAACCGGTCATCGAAATACTTGCAGCTATTCCCTCCGTGGCTTATGGTTTTTTTGCACTTGTCATATTTGCACCATTGCTACAAGATAGCGGGGGTAATCTCCTTGCTATAAGCAGCTGGATTGTATGCACGCCTCTAATACTCTTAATAACAATAATAGGAAGTGGTCTATTAGCTTCTAAAATTTCCCCTGTTAACTCTTTGTATATCCGAATTATTGCAGCCTTGATAATTGGAATACCACTTTTTACAGGGCTATGGTTTCTATCATCTCATATATCAGGTATTCAAATATCAAGTGGTACAAATGCACTGAATGTATCAATTATTCTAGGGATTATGGCATTACCAACAGTAGTAAGTGTTTCAGATGACTCTCTTACTGCAGTCGATAGGAGCCTACGCGAAGGTAGCTATGCATTGGGTGCTACACGTGCGGAAACCTTGATCAAGGTTGTTATACCAGCTGCAAAAGGCGGTATTGTCGCAGCTGTTATTCTTGGTATTATGAGAGCAATTGGTGAAACAATGGTAGTATGGATGGCATCTGGAAACGCCGCCAAAATACCTCATCCCTGGTTTAACTTTTTAGAACCAATTAGAACATTAACTGCTACCATTGCCGGAGATATGGGCGAAGCGGATCAGGTAACCGGTTCCAGCCGTTATCATGTACTTTTTGCCCTTGCCCTTTGCTTATTATTATTCACATTTATTTGCAATCTTATTGGAGAAAAATTCATCAAAAGGAGTAAAAAAATTACTCGTTAAACAAAATGAAATTACAAACTCGAAAACTCCTTGACAAATCCTTTACTGGTCTAAATTTATTTTCAGCCTTTCTTTTAATATCTGCACTAATAATTGTACTTGGACCGATTTTTTTTAAAGGAATCGGTGCATTTGTATTCAAAGGTACTGTTGAATATAGAAGGATGATATTCGATCAGTTCGGACGAGGTAATAAGGAAAAAATCTTCAAGGAGATAGCTTATTCACAAAAAGCTCGAAAATTTATTTACGATAATATATCTGATTTTGAAAAAGGTATAATTGTTAAATCCTATATTAAAGAAACAAAAAAAATATATAAGGAATATAAAGAATATCTTTCTTCACTTGAACTTCCGAATCCTCACAAAAACGAGCTGCGCCGAAAATCCCGTTCATTATATTCATTATTCATTAAAGCATTAGAATCTACTGATAAAGAGAAAGTAGAAAACATTTTAAATCAAATTCTTTCTGATCCATATAGAAAAAGATTTGATTCTACTCCAATGACAAAGATGTTCCACCTGGTAACAAGATACAGTGAGATAGTAAACCAGGTTGACCTTTCTAATAGAGAGGTTTACCTTGAAAATTTAATAGACTTAAAAGACCAATTAAGAACATTATTAGGACCTTTCCCAAAGGATCCAAAACCCATTCTCCCAAGAAATCAGTATGGTCAGACCCGATGGGACCGATCTCTTGTAAAACTTAATGACGTCCTTTTTATTGAAAAATATGATTATTCCGATTCATCGGAGATGGGGCAGATAGTTCAATATCCAAGATCTGAAATTTTCAAAGGAACTACTGTAGAACATATTTTCAGCTACTTAGAAGATAACCGTGAATCTATATTATTACCTAAAACTGTATTTTACTGGCGGTTTTTCACTGACGTTCCTCTGGATTCAAATATTTTCGGTGGTATTAAGCCTGCTATTCTTGGAACCTTCTACCTAACTTTTGGAGCATTGCTCTTTTCAATTCCTCTTGGGATTATAGCAGCAATATATCTTACAGAATTTGCAAAAGAGAATTGGCTAATCCAACTTATACGTACCTGTATTGGTACTTTAGCCGGAGTTCCAAGTATTGTATTCGGTCTTTTTGGGTTGGCTTTCTTTATTAACACAATTCATGTTTCAAGCTCAAAAAGCGTTCTTGCCGGGTCAATGACCCTTGCCATTCTTGTGTTACCAACAGTTATTAGAGCATCGGAAGAAGCAATCAGAACTGTTCCACATACTTATAAGGAGGCATCTTTAAGTCTGGGAGCCAGTCGCTGGAGAGCAGTTTTAACAGTAATACTTCCCGCCGCACTTCCTGGTATACTGACCGGAATAATTATCAGTATGGGACGTGCTGCCGGTGAAACTGCTCCTATTATTTTTACAGCAGCTGTAAGTGTCGGACAACCATTAAAGCTGTGGGAAACTTTGTCGCAAGCTACTCCAGCTCTTTCCTGGAATATTTACAATCTATGTACGGAACATGAAGCAGTTGATGAAATCCGTCATGTGCAGTATGGAATGGTTTTAACTCTGGTTTTACTCGTACTTCTGATAAATATTATCGCTATTATTCTTCGAGCGAGAATCAATAAAAGACTCATAGGAAGAACTTGAGAATAGAAGAGCATTTAAGGGAATTTGAATGAATATTGCTATAAAAAGTGTCATAGAAAAGAAAGAATCTCTGAAGTCAGATTTAGGAAATCTGAACAATTCATTTATAGATTATAAAATTATTAAAGCTGAGAAATTTTCTGTGTTTTATGGCGATTCCATCGGTGTTTATGAAGTAACAATGGATATACCTAAAAATTTAGTAACTGCTATTATTGGTCCGAGTGGATGTGGTAAAAGCACTTTTCTTCGGGCTATCAATCGAATGAATGATCTCATTCTAAACTGCAGATCCGATGGACTGCTATATATTGACGGACAAAGCATTTATAGTCGAGACGTGGATGTTGTAAACCTTCGTCGAAATGTTGGAATGGTCTTTCAGAAATCCAATCCCTTCCCAAAATCCATTTTTGATAATGTGGCATACGGTCCGAGAATCCATGGAATAAAAAACAGAGGTCAACTTAATGAAATAGTTGAGCGAAGTCTCATTCGAACAGCATTATGGGATGAAGTTAAGGACAGGTTACATGAAAGCGCTCTGGCTTTATCAGGTGGACAACAGCAGCGGCTCTGTATTGCAAGAGCTCTTGCCGTTAATCCTGAAATACTCCTAATGGATGAACCTGCATCGGCTTTAGACCCACGCTCTACAGCACGGATTGAAGACCTTATTGCGGAATTACGTAAAGATTACACTATTGTTATTGTTACTCACAATATGCAGCAAGCTGCCCGGGTATCAGATTATACGGCTTTCTTATACGAGGGGAAACTTATAGAGTTCGGGCTAACAAAAGACCTATTTACAAATCCAAATGAGCAGCAGACTGAAGATTATATAACAGGTCGTTTTGGATAGGAGAAAAAATTATCATGACTAAACATTTTCAAACAGAAATAGAAAAGTTAAAACGAAGAGTCCTTTCTTTAGGTGCTATAGTTGAAGAATCTATCGCCAAAGCTATTTCTTCACTTATCAATAGAAATGTTGAACTTGCTAAGAAAGTCATTCAAGATGATTCACTGGTTGACAAAATGGAGGTAGAACTCGAAGAGGAGTGTTTGAAAATACTCGCCCTTTATCAGCCTGTTGCCGGGGATCTAAGATTTGTGGTTGCTGTTCTTAAAATGAATAACGATCTTGAACGTATGGGGGATCTGGCTGCTAATATTGCTAAGAGAGCGATAAAAATTTCTCAGTTAGGACAGGTAACACTCCCGAAAGACCTTCCAATTATGGCATCAAAAGTTCAAAATATGGTAAAATGCAGTATTGATTCTCTTATCAATAGAGATGCAAATACTGCTCGAAAAGTATGTGCTTCCGATGACGAAGTAGATGATTTCAGACGAACTCTACGAAATCAAATTAAGGTAGAAATTAAAAAACACCCTGAAA
>DAOUYY010000244.1 GCA_030665885.1 Fidelibacterota bacterium | reverse complement strand
AGCTTGTATTTGGAGAATATCCTTTTGGGACACAGTGGCATCTCTTACCTCTGTTTGATATTCAATGGGCGAGACAATTTAGAAATTGAAAATGAATCTATCCTAATCTTTAGCTGTTCACTCATCCTGAACACGATAATTATTTATGTTAGTGATTATTCTCCGTATTAAATATATTATGAATAATGTTAATGGAGATTTGATTTTATGCGCTCAATAGGTCTATGTACTGGAGCATCAACTATAACCCTGGTGGATGCTGAAAAGAACGGAAGGGCAATAGGAATAAATGCTATTCATTCTTATGCCCATGAAGGAAATCCCAAACAAGTTGTCAAGGATCTACTTGGAAAGTTTAATCTGAGAAAGTACGATTCAATTGCCGTTACCGGTCGGAGATTTAAGGAGTTCTTGAACTTAACAAATATCTCAGAGCCGTTATCTATTGAATATGCCCTGAAACATATTAATGATGATGGCAAGCCTTGTAACGCAATTATTAGTGCCGGTGGTGAGACATTTATTGTCTACAAACTTGATGATTCCGGGAAAATCGGAAAAGTCTTTACAGGAAATAAATGTGCTTCCGGAACTGGTGAGTTTTTCTTACAGCAGACAAAGCGAATGGATGTAAGTCTGGAGGAAGCAATCAAGTATGCTCAAAATGAAGAGCCGCATCATGTGTCCGGAAGATGTTCTGTTTTTTGCAAAAGCGATTGTACGCATGCGACCAATAAAGGGGTACCAAAGGGCAGAGTAGTGGCTGGTCTTTGTCAGATGATGGCGAATAAAGTACTCGAATTGCTTAAGAACATTCCGAAAGAGAACATCATGATAGTTGGTGGTGCCACCAAGAACAAGGTGATGATTGACTACCTTAATCGTGAAATTACGAATCTAATTATACCAGAAGAGGCTACATATTTTGAAGCTCTAGGGGCTGCTCTTTGGGCAATGGAAAATAAGACAAAGACTGTTGATAATTTAAGCGGACTTTTTACAAAACATATGACTCAATTCGATTATCATCAACCATTACGTGATTTTGAGAATAAGGTAACCTTCACACAGATGAAACGTGGAACGGTTAAAGATAGTGATAGATGTCTTCTGGGTCTTGATGTTGGTTCAACAACAACAAAAATTGTATTGTTGCGGGAATCAGATCTGAAGATCCTTGCCAGTGAATACCTTCGAACAAACGGCGATCCGGTCGGAGCATCGCGAAAATGTTACAAGACTATTCTTGATCAGTTGAATAGGACAGAAATAGTAATTCGTGGTCTGGGTGTTACAGGCTCCGGTAGAAAGATAGCTGGACTTTTTGCACTTACTGATGGAGTAATAAATGAAATAATAGCCCATGCAACGGCAGCACTTCATTTTGATCCCGAAGTAGACACTATATTCGAGATAGGTGGTCAGGACGCAAAGTATACATTTATAACAAATGGTGTAGCAAGTGACTATGCCATGAATGAAGCCTGCTCGGCAGGCACAGGATCGTTCCTGGAAGAATCTGCGAAAGAGACTTTGGGCATCGAAATGGAGGATATTGCTGACTGTGCTATGAGAGGAAATCGACCTCCGAATTTCAATGATCAGTGTGCAGCATTCATATCATCGGATATTAAGAATACATTCCACGAAGGTATTCCGAAGGACGATGTTGTAGCGGGCTTAGTATATTCCATTTGTATGAACTATGTAAATAGGGTTAAGGGAGCTCGCCCTGTGGGGAAGAAAGTATTTATGCAGGGTGGTGTATGTTACAATCGCGCAGTTCCGATAGCAATGGCAGCTTTATCTGGAAAGGAGATCGTTGTCCCACCGGAGCCAGGTTTAATGGGTTCTTATGGTGTTGCGCTTGAAGTTAAGCATCGGCTTGACCAGGGTTTGATGAAAGAGCAAATGTTTGATTTAGAAACTTTAGTGAATAGAGAAGTAAAATATAAGAAACCGATTATATGTACCGGTGGTAAGGAAAAATGCGATCTTAGATGTTCTATTAATCGAATTATGATTGACGATAAAACTTATCCTTTTGGTGGTTCATGTAATAGATATTATAATATCCGTCATAAGATTAAGGTTGATCATGCTAAACATGATCTGGTTGCTGTGCGTCAGCAGATGGTATTTGAGAAATTTGCGCCAAATTTATCTGATCTTCCAGAAGATTCACCAACAGTGGGAATTTCACGTTCTTTTTTAACCAATACCTATTACCCTTTGTATTCTCATTTCTTTAAAGAACTGGGGTTCCGGTCGGTTTTGTCTTCAGTGGTTGATCAGGAAGGGATTAACCAATGTTCAGCGCCTCTTTGTTTTCCTTGTGAAATTTCACACGGTTTTTTTAAGAATTTGCTGGATATCAGACCGGATTTTATATTTATACCTCATATTAAGGGAGTGCATATAGAAGGTGGATCCTTTCCTTCCAAAGTATGTCCACTATTACAGGGAGAACCATATTACTTGCGGAGCACTTTTGAAAAGCAGTTGACTAAAGGTCCTAAATTCATTTCTCCATTCATAGATTTTGATGCTGGAAAGGATGAGCAGAAAAAATCTTTTGCCTCCATTGCATATAATTTAGGGGCGAGTAAGAAGAAATCTGCATTGGCTTTTGATAAAGCATGGGAGATACAGAATCAGATGCAAAAGCAGATGATAGAGAATGGAAAGCGTACAATTTATGATATTGAGAGGGACCCTAATCAGATTGGGGTAATATTGTTTGGAAGATCATATAACGCTTTTGTGCCGGAAGCAAACAAAGGTATTCCCCATAAGTTTGCCTCCCGAGGCGTTTCAATTATTCCCGTTGATTTCCTGGACCTGAAGCAATATCCAGTTAAGGAACATATGTACTGGTCAATGGGACAGATGATACTTAAGGGCGCTGAAGCCATTAAGAAACATCCCCAGTTGTTTGGGACGTTTATCACAAACTTTGCATGTGGTCCAGATTCATTTATTATAGGTTATTTTAGAGATATAATGCGGAGGAAGCCATCACTGACGCTTGAGTTGGATAATCATACTGCCGATGCCGGACTTGAAACCCGTGTTGAAGCGTTTTTAGACATTGTTGCACGCTATAGAAAGCTGCAGAGTGTTAAGAAGATACATAAAAAGAGAGTTGGATTATATAAGCCAGCAACAATAAAAGTTGAAAAGAAGCAAGTTACAATTACAACATCGGAGGGTAATAGAGTATCACTATTTGACCGTCATGTAAAGCTTGTTTTTTCATCTATGGGGCAGTTTGG
>DAOUYY010000148.1 GCA_030665885.1 Fidelibacterota bacterium | reverse complement strand
TTCGATTGAATTAAAGATATTTACGATTTCCCAGAATTCCTCATTGGAAGTGACCTCAACTTCTATAAAACGAAGGGATGGGAATTTTTTTATTGATTCTTGAATTGCCGTTTTTATTGCCTGATTCCCTATGGATTTCTTCAATATAGTAAGGTGGTTCTCTTTCAGCATTACCGCATCATATAAACTTAGACGATGTGTTAAACCTCCTCCGCACTGCACGGCTCTTTTATCCAGAAGTCCCCAAAAGGTTTTCCGTGTAGCTGCTACAAAGCAATTAGTGTGAGCGATTAAGTCGGTATATTTTTTTGTTATAGTGGCTATTCCGCTGAGTCGTTGTAATATATTTAAAATTGTTCTCTCTAGTGTAAGAATCGTAGATGTTTTTCCTTTAATTGAGAGTAGAGTATCTCCAGGATGGATTTCGTTACCACTATAAAGGTTTGATGAAAGATTTAGCCCCTTATTTTCTAAGATGAAAATTGTTTCCTCGAGACCGGCAACAATTCCAAGAGATTTTACTATAATAGCTGCATCTGTTTCGTATTTATAAGCTTCCTCAGGTTGCTGGGAAACATCACCATTCTCAAGATCTATAAACAGTAGATTATCGAAAAAATTCAGAACAAATCTTCGGTATTTTTCATTTACAATTTTCAATTCATTCGCGGCATCAAAGCATTTTCGGATTTTTTCAGATCGGCAAATATTGTTCATTTGTTTGTTCCTTATATTAAGTTGAAAATAAGTTTGTAAATTGTTGCAGTCATAAAGCGCGTCTCCTCATCACATTCTTCTCTTATTTCCTTGAGATTTTTTCTTTATATCAACCAAAATTAAAATTTGATTTCTATTAATATAGATTGCAGAATTTATAAACAGATGTTTGTTTTTGATAGATATTAGAATTCGCTTAAATTCAAGTAAAATTTGGAGATAGAATGGCAAGAGGAGAATTTTTAAATTATTTAAAGGATAACATTGTTCTTTTTGATGGTGCAATGGGGACAATGTTGTATTCTCGTGGTATCTATATAAACCGTTGTTTCGATGAGTTAAATCTAAGCAGACCAGAGTTAGTTAAAGAAATTCACAATAAGTATATACTGGCAGGCTCAGAAGTGATAGAGACAAATACTTTTGGTGCAAACAGGTTCAAACTAAATGCTCATGGTTTTGATGAAGAGGTATCCTCTATTAATTATCAGGGTGCTCGGATAGCTCGTGAGGAGGCAGGTGAAGATATCTGGGTTGCCGGTTCGATAGGACCGTTGGGAATTCGTATAGAACCATGGGGCCCGACATCGGTTGAAGAAGCAAGAGATGTTTTTAAGGAGCAGGCAAAAGCACTTTACGATGGTGGTATAGATCTATTTATTCTTGAAACTTTCTATGACTTGGGAGAAATCCAGCAGGCTATTATAGCTGTAAAAGAGATTTGTGATTTACCTGTTATTGCACAGATGACAATAGGTGATGACGGTAATTCGCTTTATGGTACGACTCCTGAGCATTTTGCAAAACGGCTTAGCGAGTGGGGATCAGATGTTGTAGGTATTAATTGTAGTGTTGGACCTCAGATAATGCTAAATGCACTCGAAAAGATGGTAAGAGTTGCTGATAAACCCATTTCTATACAGCCGAATGCAGGAGTTCCCAGAAATATTGAGGGAAGAAATATATATTTAGTTTCCGCAGAATATATGGCAGATTATACCAAAAGGTTTATTCAAACTGGCGCTAAAATCATTGGTGGTTGTTGTGGTACTACTCCGGAACATATCCGTGCAATGAGGGATGCTATTCAATCGGTAGTTCCTCATAGAAGGGAAATAAAAATAAAAGTCACAAGAAAAGCTGAGATTGAGTTTAAACCTACAGAAATTGAGAAAAAGTCAATATTTGCTTTAAAAATAGCAAATCACAAGTTTGTTAAAACCGTGGAATTAGTTCCCCCAAAAGGAATTGATACATCTGAAGCTGTCTCTATCACAAAATTGTTAAAAAAGAAATGTATTGATGCCGTTAATATTCCTGATGGACCGAGAGCATTATCCCGAATGGGCGCAATATACTTATCGAAAATTATTATTGATAAAGTTGGAGTTGAACCGATTCTACACTACACATGCCGGGATCGTAATTTATTAGGGATAATGTCTGATTTACTCGGTATTCACGCAATTGGGATTCGTAATATTTTATTAATAACCGGTGATCCTCCGAAAATGGGTGATTATCCTGATGCTACAGCTGTTTTTGATATAGATTCAATTGGCTTGACTAATGTGGTTAATAATCTTAATCATGGAGTTGATCTGGGTGGAAATCCAATAGGTCAGCCAACTGAATATTTTATTGGTGTTGGAGTAAACCCTGGTGCAATTGACCTTGATTATGAATTACGCAGATTTGAATGGAAGGTAAAAGCAGGTGCTGAGTTTGCTATTACTCAACCGGTCTTCGATACTGAGATATTTTTTGATTTTTTAGAGAAGATTAAAGGAATGAACATTCCTATAATCTCAGGGATCTGGCCCCTCGTGAGTTTAAGAAATGCTGAATTTATGAATAATGAAGTGCCTGGCGCAAAAGTGCCTGAATATATTATGGAAAAGATGAGAGCAACGAAAACTAAGAGTGAAGCTTTAAAAGTTGGGCTAAATATTGCACATGAAACTATACGGCAAATTTACTTAAAAGTAGCTGGTGTACAGGTATCAATGCCGTTTGGAAATGTGGATTATCCACTTAAAGTATTAGAAGTTATTTCTAAAATGGAAAATATTTAGTTTTAGCAACCCCAGAGAAAATAAAGCATTATAAAAAAGATTAATTCAAGCGATCAAGATATACAATCCTGTTTTCACTCCCCGTGAGATTCTAAATTTTTTCTTTCTGTGGTGTCTTGCTGCCATATTTAACTCTGTAATTTATAGTATTAATATTATCAAAGAAAAGGTTATTCAATAGATAAATTTTTGTTACCTTCTTTCATTATTCGATTAGAAATAATAATCCACATTGTTATCCAGGATAGCGCTAGTAATATCCCGAGCGAAGCTCCCGCAATAACATCTAACGGATAGTGAACTCCGACATAAATTCTGCTAAAAGAGACTATAGCTGCTAAAGAAATGAATATATATTTAAATCTGCGATAAAAAAATATTAGCACAGACATTGCTGTTGTGATGTTTGCTGCGTGATTTGATGGAAATCCATATTTTCCGCCTTTCTTAACTAAAAGGCGTGAATTTTCAAGACTATGAGAAGGTCTTAACCGTTTAACCGATGGTTTTATGATTCTGGCGCATATCAAATCTGAAGAGCTTACGGAAATTAAGAGAATAATCGAAGCAATTCGTGCTTTCTTATTTCCAAAGATAAGCATCCCAAGCCAGACAATTAAAATTGGTAAAGCCCATATCCATTGATTTGTTATGAATGGCATAAACCGGTCAAATAAAAAATTTGAAATGGTATTATTTAAGAAGAAAAATAAAGCAGTATCAATTTGAACTATAGTTTCCATTAATATAATCTCTATAAGTGTCTTTCTTATCTAAACTATAATTAATTCTGTTTTAATTTATAATAAATATCAAAATATCCAAATTTTATATTAAATGAGAATAGCTCGATATAGTTAATAAAGGAATCTGAGATTGTTACCACTTTGAGCATATTAAAATGACATTTTGGTCTTTTTTTTAATTGTTTTAGTCAGTTAAAATAATTTATCTTAGGACGGTGACTATTTGAAGTTTACAGTATTTAGTGTTAAACTTTTTTGAAAAAATAAAGGTAGTAGAGAGATGAGCAAAATATTTATGCTAAAATCTAAAATTCATGATGCTAGAGTGACGGAAACTGAATTGGACTACGAGGGCAGTATTACAATTGATAAAGAATTGATGGATTCGGCTAATCTTTTTCCATTTGAATTGGTACATGTGTTGAATAAGAACAATGGTGCTAGATTTGAGACTTACGTTATTGAGGGCAAACCAGGAGGAAAAGAGATATGCTTGAATGGACCAGCATCCAGGCTTGCTCAAAAGGGTGATGTTTTGATGATTTTGTCCTATGCTATGGTTGACGTTGATGAATTAAGTAATTGGGAGCCAGCTATTATTAGACTTGATTCTGAAAATAATTCACTTTAACTAAAGTAATTTTCCTGTGATTAAGGGATCTACATAAAAAAATTAATTCCAATAACAATTGTATATAATGTATTCTTATCTACGCTGCCCATCCGGCAGGGATGTTAACAACTTATAATTGAGTATATTTTGTATCAAATTTATCATTTAAAACCTTTTTCTCACACAGGAATCCTTTGGATAATACGACTCATTAATCTATTAAGAATTTTTCCATCTGAAAATGAACTTTTTCTCACAGGGTTTTATAATTAATGTGTTAATGCTTACGGAAAGTGTCTCAATTTAAAGAAGTAAGATAGCGCTATTTTAAGATTTGTATTCAGTTGTGTTTTTGAATAAGTCTTGATTATTTGCAAGAGTAAATTTACAATTGGCAGTAATAAAAGAAAAAAGGTGGTTGGCCCAAATTGAGAATAAATGTCATAAAGACAATATTGTTTCTGATAATATATTAAAAATGTGTTTAGAAATCTGATGAAAGATTACCTGAAGACATCATTTTTAGTTTTTATTTCAATGGTTGTTTTTGTTTTTATTTTATTTGTTGATGCAATATTTTACCATGTTCCTGCATTTGTAAAAATTTATCGGTATGAACGAGAGATAGGTATAGTTATTGCTTTTCTCTGTCTTTACCCAATTATTAAAAAAGTATTTAGAAAATTTGATTTATCTTTAAAGCAGAATATATTTTTCCTTGGCGGTGGAATTGTTTTCATAATATTGCTGCTTTTTCTTCCGCAGTTGATATTAAAGAATTACTTGATCCTTTGGGATAATAACCCGTTTTTAGCAGAGTTTCCTGTTGTATGGAGTATTGTATCTACTTTTTGTACAATATCTGTTGTAATTGTTTTAATATTGTTACTTTTTAATATAAGAGAGCTGATATTTTATAAGCAAACCCGTTATTCAGGGTTAGGTTTCAAAGTTTTAGTGTTTTCTATTCTTGCTATTGCAGTTGCTCTAAATTTTTGGGAAAATCGATATACATTCCAGCCTACTAAAACTTTTTATACAGATCTAAATTTATATTCTTGGGTTATTGCTATAGTGCTGGGAGGTCTTTTTATCTATAATTCATACAGGAAATCATGGATTGATGTTTTGAATAAGAATGAAAAAATTACTGCTTTTATTATTGGTTTGATAATATTGCCTTTGTGCATTTATATATATTTATCTCGATTTATTTTTCCGATTTACGCTTATAGTATAACGGTAAAAGGTTTTGCAATTTCTTCGCTGGGTTTTATTATTGTTTATACAACATTTTCTTTTGTAGGAATTTTATTTCGTTTACCAACAGCTGCTTTCTATGATAGAATAATAAAAGAGATTGCTTCTCTTACCAAAGTAAGTCAAATGATTAACTCAAAACACAATATTGATCAGGTAATTGATTCGATATTGCGGTATACGTTGGAATCGACGAATTCAGATGTTTGTTGGTTAGAATTGGTTGAAAATGAGAGAAAAAGTTTAAAAGTTACATCAGCTGTAAATTTACCAGATTCAATAAGTAAAAATATGAATCTAAATGCAAACAGCGGTTTGACTGGATTAATCATTTCATCTAAAAATCCAATAATAATCAATGATGTATTCAGGGATGATAGAACCATTTATATGAAATTGCTAAAGATGCCCTGGAAATCAATTTTAGCAGTGCCGCTTATCAAAGAAAATACGGTTAATGCTATCCTTTATGCTGGCAAGAAGGGAAATTATGCTTTTGGTCATAGTGATTTAAATACTCTTAAAAATTTTTTACTACAGATAAATATCTTGTTAGAAAGTAAGAGATTTATACAATGTTCAATAGAAAGTGAAAAAACAAAATGGGAATTAAATTTTGTTAATAAAATCGGTCAGAAATTATCTGCTGGAAAAATACCTGAACTTAAAGATTATCAAATAGAGGTTGTTAAGTTTAGAAATAAAGGGCATATTAAAACCCGCTGGGATTTTATCAATGGAAGTTTTGGTTATTTAGGTATTATTAATGCCAGTATTACAAAAAACTATATTGAAGGTGCATTTTGCCTGTCAGAGCTAAAAGGCATTATTAATACGCTATTTAGGATAGAAAAAAGTCCATCAAGAATATTGAAAGAAACAATTGGTATCTTCAGTGAAATGTCATATAAAAATACTATAATGAATTTATCTATAGGTATACTTGATGTCAATTCCGGGATAATGTCAATTGCTGGTATTGGTAATTACTTAATTGTGCATTACGATTCTATATCAAAGAATGTACGATTTTTTGAGATTAAAGTTAAAAATTCAGGGATTGATAATATCACTATACCTGAAGAAGTAAATATAAATATCAAGCAATCAGATATAGTTCTTCTGATTAATT
>DAOUYY010000125.1 GCA_030665885.1 Fidelibacterota bacterium | reverse complement strand
TTGGTTATGAGAAAGAAAGGGAAGTAAACCTTCATTTACGCTAACTGCAGCAAGAAAGCTGAATAGATGAAGAGGGATAGTTTGTATGTTTTCATTTAAGAAAATTGAAAACAGTAGTGACTCGGCTTCCGGAGATTGCCAAATCCTTTGCCGTCTTCCTCTTCCAGCAGTCTGAAAATCAGCAAGCACAACCGTTCCGTTTGGATGACTGTGCTTGTCTAAAAGATATTTATTGGTTGAATCAATAGACTTAAAGTGTATGATCTCGGAGTGGAGAATTGTGGTTTTTATTTTTGACTTAATTTTTTTAAAAGGTAAGACCATACTGAGATTTTGTTAATTTTGGTTTCACAGTTTATCAGACAGAATAGTTATAATAAATCTCACTCAGTTCTACACATTCTCCGAACAGTGGTTTGAGAATTGTAGATATTTCTAGTAAATTTTCATTAATAGATAGTTAATTCGCTAAGTAGCTCCTCAGCACCACTAAACTTATCTAAGATAAAAAGTATATATCTGGAATCTACACTAATCGTCCTTGTCAGCCTGTTGCTGAATTGCCAATCGCTTGTCATAGACTCGTAGTTACCGTCAAATGCACATCCAATAATTTCGCCTTTTCCATTCATGATTGGACTTCCAGAGTTTCCACCAGTGATATCTGTTGTTGCAAGGAAATCAACCGGCACGTCCTTGATGACCTTATCCATATATTTGCCGTAGTCTTTCTTTTTATATAGTTTGATGAGTTTTTTAGGAGCATTAAAAGGTTCTTCACCGGTGTGCTTTTCAATGACTCCTCTCAAGGCAGTGATAGGTTTGTAGTAAATTCCGTCTCTCGGGAAATAGCCTTTGACAGTTCCGTAAGTGAAGCGTATTGTTCTGTTTGCATCCGGGTACATATCCCCGCCTTTCCATTCCAATAAAGCCTTGTAATATTCAGGTCGGAGTTTTGTTATTTTGCCATTAAAGTAATCATTTTTCTTTTTAAGTCTATCGAGTTCATCATTGATTTTCCTGGCAAATTCAATAAATTGATCATTAAGGGTATTAAGTTCCTCAGCGGTCATATCGAACATTTTCATGCGGTCTTCATAGTTAGTAAGTTTTGTTTTGCCGTATAAATTATCTATAAAGTTGCTAATTGCACTTTCAGCCTCTTTACCTGTCTTATCCCCAATTATTTCCCTCAGAAAATCTACAGGTTGATCTTTAGGAAGAGCTGCCATTTTGCATAGGAACATTTTAAATACTTTCGCGTCAGTCGGTGCATCGTAATCTTTTGCAGATACCTCCATTCTTTTCTTAATTCTCGGTATCTGGTAATCCATGTAACGTGGGTCTCTTTCAGAATCGGGTTTCCTCTTTTCTTCGCTCCATTTTTGAATAGTAGTAGCATAAGATACTGTTTGAGTAAAAGTTATATACTGCAAATATCTGTCAGTTTCGTATCCTTCGAGGTGTTCTTTGTAAAGTTGCTTTAGTGAGGGAAGGACGTCTCCATACTTTTTTTTAAGTTTGGGGTTTTTTTCTAAGAATTGGGTTAATTTTCTTTCCTGGATTTTTTTCCTTGCCAGGATATTGGATTTCTTTAAACCCTCTACCATTCCCTGATAATTTTTCAGAGCATTATTCAATCCTTTAGTTGTTGAAGACAATTTAATAGCCAATTTTTCATTGTCTTTGCTTTCTTCTTCCAGGATATCTATAATGGATTGAAACATTTTGATTCCAAAAGGGTAAGATAAGTTTTGATTCCAATCAACAGAATTAGAGGTTCTGTATCTCATAGTATGACCAGGATAACCCATGATAAATGTAAAATCGCCGTTTTTTACTCCTTTGCTTGAAATTGGAAGATATGTTTTAGAATTATATGGAACATTTTCTTTTCTGTATTCTGCGGGTACTCCATCTGGCCCAATATAAGCTCTCATAAAAGAAAAATCACCGGTATGGCGGGGCCACATCCAGTTGTCAATATCTCCACCATAATTACCAACTGAACTTGGAGGAGCATAGACCAGTCGTATGTCCTTGATCTTTAAATATGTGAAGAGGTAATAAGAGGAACCATCTAACATGGATACGACACGTCCCTCAGTTCCTTTTTCGAGATTTTCTTCTTCTTTTTCGATTTCTGCCATCTTTTTTCTAATAGCCTCTGCTCGCTCTACTGCTGTCATTTCTTCAGTTACAGCAGACATAACTTGCTCTGTGATGTCTTCAAAATTGAGTGTAACAAATGCTTCATAACCGGGTGCTGGTAATTCTTCTTCTATACTCTTTGCATAAAATCCATCCTCCAGATAGTTTTTTTCAGGACTGGAATTTTTTTGAATAGCGCCATAAGCAACATGGTGGTTCGTTAAAATCAGCCCTCTCGGCGATACGAAAGAAGCGGTTCCACCACTCATCATAATGACAGCATCTGATAACCCGCCGCCACCCGGTCTGTAAAAATCTTCCGGTTTAAGTTCGAGCCCTTTAAGTTTCTTCGGGATTTGATTGAGAAGGAACATTCCTTCGTCTGCAAAAATATTTACGCTTAAAGAGAATAACACTAAAAGCAAAAAAACCAGAATGAATTTCCTATCCATAAATTACCTCCTTGTTGGTTTTATTAAATCATACATATTATTTGAGAGACTATCAGATAGAGTTTTTAGTTGTCTTTAAATTTTGATCTTTTCTCATTAGGATGATAGCAATACGTAATAATTATGCAAAAAGGGGAAATGAACCGGTTTAAAATAAATGAGCTAAAATCCCCTCTCTTTTCTTATTGCTTGATATGCATTATTAATTGATTTGAATTTCTCTTCGGCGAGTTGCTGAATTTCGGGTCCTAAATTTGCAACTTTATCCGGATGATACTTTGTCGCTAATTCCCGATATGCTTTTTTTATTATATCTGTATCATCATTTGGGTTGACGTTTAGAATGTTGTATGCCTGGTTAGAGTCTCCAATAAATATTGATTTGATAGAGTTGTAGTCTTTTGTAGAGATGCCCATACTATTAGCGATTTCATTGATTGCTGAAATTTCAGAAGGATGGATGATTCCATCGGCTTTGGCAATACCAAAGAGTATGTGCAGGAGCTCAAGTCGTGAATAATAATTCATGTGTGATCTGATTTGACTGGATATATCGACGATGTTGTAATCTTTATTGAGAATCTCTTTGTAAAGATACATGAGGTCTTGTGCATTAGATTTACCAAATTTATCTACAAGGAATTGTTTCACATATTGAACCTCTGATGATTTCACCTGTTTATCAGATTTTGAAACGTATGCGAATAAAGAAAGCATCGCTATAGCAAAGTCACCAGCATGCGTTTCATTATAATGAATTTCCTCCTGTTCTATCCGAGGATGAAAGTAAGCTCCTTTTATTGAAGCCTCTCTGGTAAACATACTGCCAATATAAGCACCAAATAATGCGCCAAGAGGACCAAAAAGAGCCCATCCTATTCCGCCTCCTATTAGAGTTCCCGTCCATTTACCCATTCGTCTTTCCTTGATTAAAAAAATTGCGAATTTCTAAGTATAAAAATACTGTCAAAATATAAAAAATCCTGATAAAAAATCCTTTTGAAGTTTTATAACTCCTGAAGAAAAATTAGATATAGAAAATGACGGTATAGTATTAATAAAAATCAAAACCGGGGATGATGGTATACACCCAATTTTAATAATATTCCCATTTTATGATTTAATTAAAATCCGAGTCCGATTCTCAAATTTAGTGTTCCAAAACCATTTGTATCGGGATAGAGATCTTTTGAGATTACATATCTATAATAAATAAATGAATCTAAACCTAATAATTTTAGCTGAACTCCAATTTGTGCATGGAATCCTTTATTCGTTTCTGCATTCTCTTTAATATAATCAACAATTTTGTCTTCCATTGAAGGAGCATCAAATTCCTCAAATAAATCATCGCCTAATAAATCTTCCATCATATTGATAGAGGCGAATGGCACCGATTTATGAAAATTTAGTCCCCCGCCGGCGTGCAATTTTATACCTCCTAAAAAAGGTAAAGAGAGTCCTATAAGTTTTCTTCGGACAGTAAAAAAACCAGAGATACGGGCATGAGCAAAATCGACATCTCCGGTTTCTACCATTGGAACATCGTTAGCGTAATTTTGAAAGTTAAATGTATATTGGGAAAATGTGGCTTGTATATCCGCTTCAAGATCGATAAATGGTATAAAATCTAAGTATATATACCCGCCTAATCCGTATGGGTTCTCAAAGCCCTGTCGATCCATTAGAACTTTTACATCACTTTCTACTTTCTCGGATTGATGCCCTTCAACAGTTACCATATCCTGAAGACCATATAATCCAAAACCGATAAATCCAAAAGCACTGGAAATAGAAATCGTCATAACAACAAAAACCGCAATGATATTTTTCTTAGTATTCATTCTACTGCCTCACATTTTTTATGTTAAATATTTAATCACTATTTACTTTAAGCCTATTTTTTATTAAAATCAAGCACAAAATTTTGCTATCTTCTGGCAAGTACTACAGTAGTGATATAAGCCACAGATTTACTGGTACCGATATCAGTTACGGAGCATCTGACGATATACATCCCAATTCTGGCTCTTTTTCCATATTTACTCTCTCCATTCCAGTAAATAGCGCCTTCAGATGAAGTGGGTAAATTATGAGCGGGACGATAAATTAGTCTTCCGGCTAAATCATAGATTTCTAATGTAACTTTTGCTGTTGGGAAAGGTAGCTGATATTGAAAAGCAACTTCATCGTCTATTCCATCTCCATCTGGCGAAAATGGATTTGGTTCCGCTTTTATTCCAGGTTTTTTTAAAGGAGTCGTTATAGCAACACTATTTTCCGAGCCTGGAGTTCCTCCGAAAGATGACACAGATGCTCGCCAGTTGCTATAAAAGTTTGGGTTATTAAAATAAATCCTTTCCAGTGAAATACCTTTTGTTATTTTCCAGGTAGCATTGTATTGAAGGCTGTCTATTACTTTTTCAGAGGGGTCTGTGATAAATATTGCATCTTCACTATTATTTAGAGATGGGAAATTGTGTAGAACGACTGTGTTTAAGTAATTAACGCAAGGGAAGTTGAATATAGATGAATCCGACGCTACTATAAAATATTTGTGTGGTGGTAATAGATTCTGATGAAAAATCTCTACCGGTTTTGCTGTATTGTTATCAGAAATATGCCATTCATTAATACATATACTGTCCACGCCTGTGTTGTATATCTCAATGTATTCTGAAATTGAATTATCCGAAGTATTAATATCAAAAGGGTCAGGCATAAATTCTGAAATAAGTATCGTTTCTCCTCTGAAAGAGATTGTGATTGAAAAGTCAAGTGTATCATTTTTTGAATACTCATCATATTCCCAATCAATAGCAGCGATGAGATTATGTGTACCTGATTGAAATGGTCCAATTAAACAGCTTAAAGTGTCGTTTTCACCGGGAGATAATTCTTCAATTTCGATTGATTCGAACATTTTCAGTTGTTGCTCGCTGGATTTAAAAAGTTTGATACAAGCATTGTAACAGTTTGTTTGTCCGCAATTAGTGATGAAGAAAGTAATCGAAAAAGTTGAGGAACTATCTCCAACATCAGAAGAAGTTGCGAGTGAGTCCAATGAGAGATCATGAGCTAACGGTGTGACACTATTTAAAACTCCGGGAGTAGCACCATTTTCACTAGTTGATAGAGACCAGGAAGATTCGTTATTAGATGTGAGATATGGAAAGATTTTTTCAAAAGATATTCCGGATTTTAAGTCCCATGTATCGTCATATAATAAAGAATCTATTGTCCTTCCTGTCAAATCCTTAATTATTATTTTATCTGATGTATTGTTTAAACTAAGCCATTTTTGAGGGATTATGATTGTTGCATTTGATGGCGGAAAATAATTAAAAAATGAACTGTCTTTTGCTAATACAAGATAACCAGAGGGTGGTATTTGCGTGTGGCAATTCAGTGTTGGAGAACTGCGGTTGTTTGATAAGTTCCAGCCTGCAATGTCAATCACGTTATCACTAATATTAACACACTCAATGAATTCAGTTTGCTCTATGTTTGGGTATGGCAGGAACTCATTTAAAACAAGGGAATTGTGTGCAAATGTGACAAGTAAATTTGCATAAGAAATATTGTCATTCGGATTTTCTTCTAAACTCATCGTAATTAAAGCAATGTAATTAGCTTTTCCTGAATTTTCGGAATATATATCTCCACTAAGTGTTATTACAGAATCCGGTAGAAGTGATGGAATATTGTATGAACTCCAAACGAGTTCATTGTATGTAGCTATGCTATCTTTATCTTGATCACTGAAAATTTCTACAGAAAAAGTATTTGACGGTAGAATTCCGTTATTTTTTACAGAAAGTTTAAAAGAAACAGATTGATCAACTTCTGCAATAGAGTCAACGAATAGAAAGGATGAGGAAACAATCAATAGATCAAAGTTGTATTTTAATATTGAATTTGGAAGACCGGGAGTGGCTCCTACTTCAGATATTGAACCTCCCCAGTTGTTCTCATCAAGAGCAAAAGCATTTGGATTACGTCTTTCCAAAGAAATACCATCCCCGCCGCCCCAATCTTTTTTATAGTAAATCATTTCTATATTATAATCTATTGCATCAATAAGGAAAAGTGAGTCTGAGGTGTTATTTAATGTTGGAAAATTTAAGGGAATGATTAAAGTACCATCAAAATCAGGATTATATTGCAGGAAATCTTTATTTGTGGCAATTACGACAAAACTATTGTGCAGGAGATAAGTTGTTGTGTCAGCAAGAAGATTAGATTTTCCATTAGCATCTCTGAACTGCCAGCCATTAAGATCGACTTGAGAATTACACGGGTTATAAATTTCAAACCATTCTGATTCACCACTTTCCGGTGAATACATTACTTCATTTATTATTACAGAATTTTCAGGATACCCTACACATAGTTTGCAGCTTTTATCATTATTTGTAATACTTTCGTCAAGATCGAGGATAATGTTGCCAAGAACTATATGGATTCCACCCGGTATTGAGTCTACTTTATAATTTTGTGTTAATGATTCTCCCGGATAGATTAGTGCAGAAACAGTGATCGTTGTGTCCAGGAAACTTTCGAGCAAGGGTGCATCTCCAGGCTTTTGAATTATGATTTGGATCTGGAAACTATTAATTTCAAATAACCCGGCATTCCTAATCACTAAATGGATATATAAAGAATCTCCCTCTATCAATTTAACATTTGAACAGCTGATAAAAATTGAATCGATAGCGATGTCATAATTTTTAACAGCAATGGAATTTTCATAGCCTGGAGTAGCTCCGTCATTCTCCTGGGAAAGTCCCCAGTTTGACTGACTGTTAGTTAAACCATC
>DAOUYY010000093.1 GCA_030665885.1 Fidelibacterota bacterium | reverse complement strand
AGCTGAGATTTGAGCAGATCCGCAAGAGGGCTGATAGCATCATAAACATAATAATTGCCAAACATTGCAAAACTAATAAAGACTAATACTATCCAGCGATATAATGGTGTTGGCTCTTTGACTAATTTTTGTGTACCGATGTTGTCGTTCATTATTACCTACCTATTCTGATATTAATTTGGATTGGTTGGTGGAAATTTTAATAAACAAATCAAAAAAAAATTATCAACTTTAATTTCATATAAACAATTGCAAAAAAATCGAACATAATGTAAGGAATTCAAACACAATTTAAAAAGTAATGTGTTAGAGCTGTTGTCTTACAGTAAATGAATTATTAAATTTTTAACGATTTTCGAAAAATTTAGAAATAGGAGATCTAAAAAATGGCTATGAAAATTACTGATGAATGCATTAACTGTGCTGCTTGTGAGCCAGAATGTCCTGTAGACGCAATTTCTGAAGGGGATGAAATATATGTGATTAACCCCGACATCTGCATTGAGTGCGAAGGACATTTTGATGAGCCACAATGCGTTCTTGTTTGTCCTACAGATGCTATTGTCAAGGCATAATCTCTTGCCCGGTTTTCATATAGAATCGGGCTTTTTTTATGCTTTTTAGGGATAACATGACAAAATTATATACTGATTGCTTTTTATTAATTGTTCTCTAAATCTCCTCTTATTTTTTCGATTTCACTAATAGATGAGCGTTTCTTTTTAAACATAAAGGATTCAGTTTAAAAATTATCGAGAGTTGGTTTTCTAATAACTTTATGAAAAACATTAATATCAATTTGTTTTTTTTATTTTCACTGTTCACCTTGTTATTCCTTTGTAAATGTGGCAATAAAAGCAGAGAATCCGCTATTAAAATGCAAAATGATAAAGTAAAAACGATAATGACTGTAGAAACAGGCTTGGATGTAGTCATAGCTTCAAAATTTGAATTTTTCAAGGGTAAAAAAATTGGTATAATTTGTAACCATACATCCAGAGATAAGAATGGTCGGCATATTGTTGATTTGTTTAATGAAAGTGGAAAATGCAGCGTGACTGCAATTTTCGCTCCCGAGCATGGTTACCGCGGTTCACATGCTAATGGCAGAAAAATTAAAAACGATGTTGATTCAAAAACAGGTGCAAAAATATATAGCCTGTATGGAAAACATCGGAAACCAACAAAAGAAATGTTAAAAAATGTTGATATACTTGTTTATGATATTCAAGATGTAGGAGCACGATTTTATACCTACATTTCAACAATGTCCAACGCTATGGAGAGTGCATCAGCAAATGGAATTCCTTTTGTGGTTTTAGATCGCCCTAATCCAATTCGTGGAGACATAATAGAAGGTCCACTGCTTGAATTAAAATACAGATCGTTCGTTGGGATGCACCCGATCCCTGTTCGATATGGTTTAACTGCTGGTGAATTGGCTCTATTAATTTGTGGTAAAAGTTATATCACAAATGCAGTAAATATAGATTTACACATAGTTGAAATGGAGAACTGGACACGTGAACTCTGGTACGATGAAACAGACCTACCGTGGATTTCACCCTCTCCAAATATGACAAATTTAAAAACAGCAATAGTCTATCCAGGCTTCTGTTTACTGGAAGGCACAGATATTTCAGAAGGTAGAGGAACAGATTCACCTTTCCTAAAGTTCGGTGCTCCCTGGATTGACGGTCAAGCATTTGCCAGAGAACTGAATTCACTCGACATTCAGGGAGCAATTTTCGAGCCTTCTACTTTTACTCCAATCAGTATCCCTAATGTAGCTTATAAACCTAAATATGAAAATAAACTGTGCGGCGGAGTTAAAATAAAAATAACTGACCGCAACGATTTTAAGCCTGTGAATGCAATAATCCGTATTTTAAAAAAAACCAAACAAATGTACCAAAAGGAGTTTAAGTGGCGCGGTACATGGATCGACAAACTTTATGGAAGTGATAAATTACGAAAAGTAATTGAAAATAATGAACCGCTTGATGAACTATTCAAAAGCTGGGAGAAAGATATACAACAGTTCAAAGAGATATCACAGCAATACAAAATCTATAAGTAACAGAAAAACATTAATTATTTTGGTAACCGTTCACGGATTTCTTATGATGGAATGTTGGAATGTTGGAGTAATGGGTGAATGTCTCTTGACTCCGCTTCGGAGAATGGATAGGTACACTCAACCTTCCTCCGGAAGACAACCATTACTCCTTCATGAATCTCTAGGACAATATTCCAATATTCCATTATTCCAATTTTCCTCCAAAGGTCACGAAGAACACCGATATATATCAAAAAGTACCTTCGGAACATCACTCCGTGAACAGTTACTTATTTCGTAATATAATTTCAAATGAAACAAACGCTAATTCCATTCAATAATGAAATCCCGAATTTATTAAAAATCCTCTCCTCAAATAGAAAAGTCTGCTTTTTATTTAATTTCGACACTTTAATAGCATCGGATTTGAATAACAGCCACAGCAACTTCTCAAAAATCTCAAATCAACTTCAATGGATTGCGTCTCTCCAGAATTTGTATGTAGGCATAATTAGTATTGAAACTTTAGATAATTTACATAAAATATTCAATACCACAGACGTGATACTTGCAGGGAGTTTAGGATATGAGATCGAGGGCTTAAAATTTTCATGGCAATTTCCAAAATTGGGTATGATTCGCCATAAGTTAGAAAGCATATACGAAAATTTATTTATGGAACTTAGTGATGATCCAATTGATAGTATTGTACATAACTTTGGCTTTGCATTGCAAATTAAACTACCGATAAACGATGAATTTAAAATTCAAAGGATATGCAATATTGTGGAAAATCACATAGATTCACCAGAGCAATTAGAAATTATCAAACACAAACAACTCATAGAAGTTCGCCCAAAAAGTATATGGGATAAAGGAAAAGCGGTTGAAAAGATACTGAATTTATTGCCAAGAGATGGCAATTCATTTCCACTTGTAATCTACTTTGGTGATGATATTAGCGATGAGCCGGCATTCAAAAAATCTAACCTTTACGGATACTCGGTTATAATTGATGAGAATATAAACAGAATCACAAACGCCCGCTATTTTTTCAGAAATAATATCGAACTTACTAAATTCCTATTTTGGGTTCACTCCCGCTAAAAAAAATTTATGAGTCCGCTTTAAAAAGTAAGATTGAGTATATAAAAATCCCGCAAAATATAAAGGAGAGTGGGATGTACCCTCTACTAAAATTGCGGGATGTATCTAAGCTAAAATACTGACTATTTTCCTTCTACGTCCTTTTCTTCCGAACTTTACAGTGCCGTCAATAAGAGCAAAAAGTGTATAATCACCACCAACACCGACATTATCGCCGGGGTGGATTCTTGTACCTCTCTGACGGATAATAATGGAGCCAGCAGTAACATACTGTCCACCGAAACGCTTTACACCTAATCTCTGAGCATTGCTATCACGACCGTTTTTTGAACTTCCAACACCTTTTTTATGTGCCATTTTTATTAGCTCCTATACTCTCTTTTATTTTCTCAACTTGCTTTTCTTCAGGCTCGGGTTTTACTTTTGGAGCCGCCTTTTTCGTCTGCTTTTTAGCTCCAGTTTTGAACTCACCTACTTCAAGCACACAGAAAGGCTGACGGTGACCTTTTTTCACTTTGTATCCTTTTCTACGTTTCTTTTTAAATACAATTATCTTGTCAGCTCGTTTGTGCTCTTTAACAACTGTCTCGACAGAAACACCTCTAACATAGGGCTTTCCAATTTTTACTTTTTCACCCTGTCGAATATAGAGAATTTTGTTGGCAGTATATTTTGCTCCTTCTTCAACCTCGAGCTTCGGCACCGAGACCTTCTTACCAGGCTCTAAAATGATCTGCTGACCAGCAATCTCTGCAATAGCGTAGTTAACTTCTTTCATAAGACTCTCTAAATTTCCTCTTTAAAAAAGGCGGGTGAATTTATGTATTCCATTAAGATTTGTCAAGTCTAATATTCTTCAGTAATATCTTCTCCTGTCCTTGCTGAAAATACTCTAAACTCATTAATATTTACTGAAGTATCTTTGAAAACTTTTATCCGTATTAAATTTTTCAATTGAATTCTTCTAAGAAGGTGACCTGTCGATTCATTAAGATACTCGGCTATCTCCGGTTGAACATGCAAATGTAATTTTCTCTCTTTAGATTTTATTTTATAACGTCTAAACCAACTTTCAATTTTAGTTACTAAAGATTCTTTTGAAGTAACTCGTCCTGAGCCATGACATGTTGGACATTCCTCACTTACTGCATAGAGAAGATTTAGCCGAATTCTCTGCCGGGTCATCTCGAGGAGACCAAACTCCGAAATCGGTGACAAAGATACTTTTGCTCTATCTTTCCGCAATTCGTGTCGAAGTTCCAGATTCACTTTCTTTTTATTTTCTCCCTCTTCCATATCGATAAAATCTATTACAATTAATCCACCTATATCACGAAGTCTGAGCTGTCTAGCGATCACTTTCGCTGCCTGGAGGTTAATCTTCAGCGAGTTCCTTTCGTGGTCTCTTTTTCCCATAAATTTTCCACTATTTACATCAATTGTAGTCATCGCTTCAGTATGCTCGATCACAATAAATCCACCACTTTTCAGCCAGACTTTTTTATTAAGAGATTTTTCAAATTCCTTTTCAACACTATTTTGTTCAAAAAGAGGGTTTCTCGAATGATAATATTCGAGCTTGCTAATAAATTCCGGCGATACTGATTTTATATACGAATGTAAATTTCTATACAGGTATTTAGTATCAACGATGATTTTTTCTATTTCCGGTGTAAGTAAGTCGCGAATAACAGATGCTGCCATTTCCATATCTCTATATACACAAATCGGTGCTGGTTTTTCCTTCACTGTTTCTTCTATGCTATGCCATATTTTCATAAGACTTTGAAGTTCAGCTTTTAACGTTTTCTTATCTTTCCCTTTAGTAACTGTTCTGATGATCAGACCGAATTTTTTCGGTTTTATAGAACTTGCAATCCGTCTCAGGTTCTTTTTTTCAGAGATATTATATATCTTCTTTGAAATTCCTATAAAATCAACATTCGGAACAAGCACAAGGAATCTCCCGGGAATAGATATATCAGTTGTAACTCTGGCTCCCTTTGTACCGAAGGGCTCTTTAATAACCTGTACAAGTATATCCTGCCCTTTTGTTAGTTTAATTTCTCCAATTTGAGGAAGTCTACTTCCACGAGGTCTTAATTCCGTTTCTTCCTCATTGTCTTCTTCTTCATCACGACTGATACTTTCCATCATAGTAGTAACTGATGTTGGATCACCTATCTCTGAAAAAGGGAGAAACGCATTTTGTTTATCACCGATATTAACAAAAGCTGCCTGAATTCCTTGCGCAACATTTTCAACCTTCCCTTTGTAAATATTGCCAACCATTCTTGTTCTTTCCGGCTTTTCAACAAAGAATTCAACCAGATCTCCCTTTTCAAGTATGGCTATTCTCGTCTCTTTTGATGTTTCACTAATTAATATTGTCTTATCCATTATAAAATCCTGTTAAAATCTTTTATCACTCTTTTAAATACATTTTTAGTCGATGTACATGAAGGGAAAATTTTTCTAAGCTTAATGTTTCAAGAATCTCACTTATTCTTACAGTACTTCCATCTTCTACATTTACTTTTATAAGTAATTTTTTATCTCCCTCTGCAATAGAACTAATATATCTACGAATATCAATTCGTTTTGGTTTTTTACCACGCTCCCTGTTGACAACAAATTCTTTTTTTGATAATAGATTATTTATTAGGTCATTAATATTTCCAGGCAATTCAGTATGAAAATTTACTTCATAATCTATTCCGTTAACTAAATTGGAGATTGCAGGAGATTTTATTGGTATCTCTAAAGAACTTATGACTTTTAAACCATCAGGGAGGTTAATATTAATACGTTCACATAGTTTGGGAACTCTATTTTTTAAGGTTATTTCAATATATTCTTCATCTGAAGTATAACCAAGAGGTAATGAGAAGCCTGAAGAAATCTTAGGTCTTTTACTAAACCCTTGTGAGTAAATAAGATTTAGTTTAGCTCTCCGCAAAGCTTGTTGGAATATTCGAAGTATATCAAGCTGCGATGTAAATCGTATTTCCTCTCCTTTTCGATATTTCAGGCGATATTTTATCGGACTAAATTTTCCTCCACCTTTCTCAACAAGATAATTAGAAGTTGTCTCTTTCTTACTGCCAACAATTATCATATCCAGAATATTAGGTTTACAAACACCGCATCCTGTACATCCACTGCGGCAGTCAGGTGTCGTCTCACCTATATATGATTTTTCTCGTTCACTAAGAAGATAATTTTTACTTATTAAAGGGTCTATTATATCCCATGATAAGGGTTTATCTTCTTCTCTTCCTGATATATATTCTTGAGAATCAACCCCGGCTTTCTTAAAAGCTTTATCCCAGATTTCAGCTGAAAAATATTCCCGCCATGAATCGAATTTCGCGCCGTGCTTCCAGGCTTCAAAAATTACATTTGCTATTCTTCTGTCCCCTCTCGAAATCACACCTTCTAATCGTGAATACACGGGATCATTAGACATTACTTTCACTTTTCTTAGCGACCAAAGTGCAGGTTTTATAGTATCCAGTTTGCTCTGAATCTTTTCCACAGAATTTTGTTCTTCCCACTGAAATGGAGTAAATGGCTTAGGAATAAATGTTGAAAGCGTAATATTGAGAGAAAGCCGCCCATTTCCGACTCGAATAACTTTCCTTGAAAGCTCGGCGATAGCATCAATGTCGGCTTCTGTTTCAGTTGGAAGACCTAACATATAATAGAGCTTCAATAATCTCCACCCGTTCCGTAATGCTATTTCTGTAGATTGAAGCAATTCATCATCGGTAATATGCTTATTAATTGCCTGCCTAAGTCTTGAAGATCCGGCTTCCGGAGCAAATGTTAATCCAGATTTTCGTGTATATTGAGCCAACTTTGCTATGCTCTCAGTAAAACTATCAAGCCGAAGTGACGGAAGAGAAATTGATGTATGTTGAGCAATTAAATCACCTGAAATTTTTCTTACAATATCATCTAATCCAGTATAATCTGATGTTGAAAGAGAAAGCAAGGATATATCATTATAACCTGTTTTCGGTAGCGATTCTTGAATTTGACTCACAATATCCTCAGGGGGTCTTTCCCTGACTGGTCTATAAATCATACCCGCCTGGCAAAACCTGCATCCCTGAGTACATCCACGCATGATCTCGATCACGAGACGATCCTGCGTTATTCCAACAAGTGGCATAACAGGAGAATCCGGATAGAAATCAGACAAAAGTTTAGAAACTCTAATAGATTTTACTTTTTCGGGTATATAATCGAATTTTGAAATAGGAGGATCCAATAGCCCTTTTTTTCCCTTATTAACTTCATAAAGGGCAGGAACATATATGCCGGAAAATCTGGAAGCCAATTCTTTCAGAATCTCAGTACGTGGCACTTTTTTTCTTCGTTTATCAGCAACAAATTTCACTATTGATACTATTACCTCTTCAGCATCTCCAACAACGAAGAAGTCAATAAAGGGAGCTAACGGTTCTGGATTATAAGCTCCAACTCCCCCGGCAATGACAAAAGGGTCATCTACTTTTCGCTGGTCTGACCATATCGGAATCCCGAAAAGATCCAACATATTTAAAATATTCGTAAAAGTAAGCTCATAAGAAAGTGTAAATCCAACTATATCAAACTGATGAAGCGAGGTATGAGACTCAAGACTATATAAAGGAATAGAATGTTTTCTGAGTTGTCTTTCAAAGTCCGGCCATGGAGCATATACACGTTCTGCGGCTACTTCTGAGTCTCTATTTAGAATATGATAAAGTACCTGAAACCCATAATAGGACATACCGACATCGTAAAGGTCAGGATAGGCAAGCACAATAGATGCTTTTACATTTGAAAGGTCTTTACACCGTATATTAAATTCATGCCCTGCATAACGACCGGGCTTTTCTACAAACGGCAAAATCTCTCTATCATAATTGATAGAGTGAATATTTTTAGTCAAAACAGTCTTTCTATAAAATCTTTTTATCTATAAAGGATATTGGTTGGTTAAATAATTTAATTCATCCAAACCCTTCTGATAGTTTTTATCATGAGATGAAAATCAATTTTCAATATGCTGAATATTACTTAAAATTTTCGAGTTTTTCAATATATATTTAAGCCGTTATTAGCCACAAGGTATGTCCTGAGCGAAGCCGAAGGGGCACAAATTATTTAAAATATTCTTTTGAATAACGAAAATCAAACAACTCTTCACAATTCATTATTCCTCGTTCATTATTTGATATTCGTTTTTAAAAATGTGTTAGGATTGAGATACTTACACAACATTAAAAATTTTATTGAACTTCTTGTTGTTTGATTTAGATTATCCAATAACACAAAAAATCAGGAGTAAGGATGAGTACACTAATTGCATACGCTACAAAACATGGCTGCACGGAGAAATGTGCTAAAAAAGTTGCTAATAAATTACCAGACGCCGTTGAACTTAAAAACCTAAAGAATAAGATGGATGTTAATATCACAAAATATGAAGCCGTCATCATCGCCGGATCAATTCATGCTGGACAAATCCAAAAAGAGATTAAGAACTTTTGCAAAGATAACCAGGATATTTTAAAACAGAAAAAAATCGGTTTATATATCTGTTGTATGGATGAAGGGAAAAAAGCTGAAAAACAATTTGAGAATGCATTTCCGGAGGAATTACGAAAAGTTGCTATTGCAAAAGGTCTCTTTGGTGGCGAGTTCAATTTCGATAAGATGAATTTTGTAGAGCGCTTTTTAGTTAAGAGAATCGCTAAAGTCAAAGAAAGTGTTTCAAAAATAAAGGAGGAAAATATTGATAAATTTGTAGAAAAGTTTTAACTATAAAATGATGAAACAATCGAGGAGACAATAATGAATAACAGCACTAAAATATTGAAAATGAGAAAATGGGTAGTTTTGGTGTTTGTGTCTCTACTGGGTTTATCTATGATGAATTGCAAGAAACTTAGACTTTTCTTCTACAGTTGAGAGCTGTTTCAAAATATTTTGTTCAATAAAATCAACGACTTAGAGAGATTTACCCCTGAAAAAGTTCAAAAGTGTAGTGCCACAATATTAGATATTAAAGCTTGATTTCTGTCAGAATAGAGTTATAAAGACGGAATATCTTCCTGAGCATTTAAGATAAAAGAGTTCTCCTTCGGTGTTAACTTTAAAGTTAACATCGAAGAACCTTGCATTGGCAGAAAAGATTTTAATAATGGACGTTATCAACGAAACGAAGGGTAACTTAAAGAATGCAGTAGATATTCTTGGT
>DAOUYY010000129.1 GCA_030665885.1 Fidelibacterota bacterium | reverse complement strand
CATTACCGGAATTTCCTCAATATTAGATTTTAGAGATTCAGTCGGAATGGTAAGAACCTTTTGATCCGGATCAATACCTTTAAGTAAAACACTTTGAACCCGGCCTCCCGGATAGATCGTGGCCTGTGCAATTAAAACCGGAGCATAATTCGTTTTATCAAGTAATTTTTCATCAATAATTCCATGGGCATCAGCCAGGGTAAAGGGATCATAGGGATCGTAGTTTTCATGCCAATATTGACCGCCGCCGATTTCCTGATTCTTTGTATCGTTGCGAGCCTGGCGATCCCAACCATTAATGATACCTCTGTTCCAAAGAATTATTAGGAAAGAGAATGAGAGGACCAGGACATTCAGCCATGTCCTCAATCCAGCGCCGATAAGGTTGCGATAGGCTAATTTTATTGCTAACATTTTTTATATTCCTCCATGTTCTGGTTGCTGGTTTCTGGCTGCTGGTCTCTAGTCGCCAGCCGCTAGTTATTAGCATCCAGAATTAATTTTTTAAAGATTGAATAAAACGATTTGTTTTTTTCCCTAATAGAACAAGTTTTTTATGCAAATCGTTGTATAACTTTTCGTTTTTCAAAGAATTTGTTTCCCATAGAGTTTCCAGGTGATCTATTGTTTCATCGTTTGAACTAATGGAATAAGTAATAAAGCGCACATAATCTTTTTGATAGTTTTTGCGACCATACCCTTCAACTATATTAGACTTAACTGATTTACTTGATCGCCTGATCTGACTACCTTCTTCATACATTTCAAAATTGGGAAGATGTTCTAAATTCATTTTGTGGATTTCAATAACTACTTCCCTTGCTAATTGCCAGATTTCAAGATTTTTATAACTCATAATTCTCTCAGATGTTCTATGACTCGACCCACTAGCTGCCAACGACCAGTAACCAGTAGCCAGTAGCCAGAACCTATGTTTCAATCAGTTCATCTTTTACCACTCTACCATCTTCCAGGGATATTTTCCGGTGCAGATATTTTTTAACTTTGTCGTCATGAGTGGAAAAAATAAAAGTTGTTTTCAACTCTGAATTCATCTTTTCCATAGTTTGCAAAATGTTGTGGGAATTTTCAGCATCTAAGTTTGCTGTCGGTTCATCGGCTAATACAATTTGCGGTCTTTTAACCATCGCCCGCGCAACAGCTACGCGCTGACATTCGCCGCCGGAAAGTTGTGCCGGTCGGGATTTTAATTTATCTAACAAACCTACCCATTCAAGTGCATCCATTACTAACTTTTTTCTTTCTTCTCTACTCTTTCCGAGTAAAAGCAGCGGAAATTCGACATTTTCATAAACACTATAAACCGGCAATAAATTGTAAGTCTGGAAAATGAATCCAAGGTGTTCATTGCGCAATTTTGCTGCCTTCTTATGAGATAATTCACCAATTGACTGCCCGAGAACTGTGGTTTTGCCTTCACTTGGAACATCCAGAGAACCAATAATGTTTAGAAGAGTTGTTTTTCCCGACCCGCTTGGACCGACTATACCGGCAAATTCGCCCTGCTTAAATGTGAGATTAACATCATCAAGCGCCCTGAAATATCCTCTGCCAACAGGATAATCTTTCACCATGTTTTGAATTGTGATTAATTGATTGTTTTCCATTACTATTTCCCTCATGTTAATTTTAATGATTGTAAATAAGCATCAGCTGTGCGCCATATCCGCCGCCCACTGTATTTATAGTTGATAATTGCGTTTCCGGAAAATGAAACAGCGCCAGATTCACAACAATATTATCATAACTACGCTGCCAACTGGCATATTGGATAAAATCGTCTGTTTCCCAGGAATAAAATCCCATCAGTGATAGATTGTCGAACATGCCCAGCGGATAGTTCAGCATCAACGCCGAGAGCTGGGCATCCTGTTCGGAATTCATGAATTCATTGCCCAATCGGTTGATCATGTGCTCGCCCAGCACATAGAGACCGTTGCCGATGCCGAAGGTGTAGTCCAGACCGAGGGTGAGCATTTGAGTGTAATTGTAGGGGCTAGCGATGTCCTGATGCTGGACGACAGCCTCAAACCAGGCGCCGACAAAGACATCCCAGCGACAATCCAGTGCAATTCGGTTCTCACGAAAAATCCTGTCTGATTCGGTATTCTCCGCCTGGCGCGAATGAAACGTAACGGCCATTTCGCCCATAGGCACCGGCGCCTGAAAACGCCCGCCAAATTCAGGTTTCTTTGCCGCAGTAGGATTAACTTCATAGCCCTTGGTTTCATCATTGCCGTAGAGACCCCACAACCAGATATTGGCATTATTCAGAAAGTTATAACGATAACGCAATCCGTAAACACCCTCCGTAATTTTCATTGGATCTCGAGGATCTAATCGATCAAACCACATCAATGACCTTAACAATTGTGCAGGACCAAAGTTGATTTTCTGCAGACCGATCTGGGTTTCCGACTGTTCCGTAGCATAGCGGACATTAAATCGATATAATTTCAGATTATCCCATGACACTTCCTGATCCGTATGAACGAAACCATGATATGACAGATCTAAATCGAATATGTTCACAGATGAAATCATCCGGGATAGTCGTAATTGTGGAATATACTGCATTCCGGCATTGACCTGCCATTCATCATCGGAATATCTGCGTGTTAATTGAGTTGAAAACTGTCCTCTTATATCGAGTTCAACTGCAGATACCCGGGTTGTTATAATTATGAGCAAAACGAACACCTGGAATCTGTATAAGACATTTTTCACTGTTGCTCCGATTCAGGTGCCGGCATAATGCCGTAATAGAGGAAATTGTTTATCTCCAGCGCAAATTCCGTATAGTCATCATATATGGCTTTCAGGTTTTCGTTTTTAGCTAACTCCATTAGTTGCTGGACAACCGCCAGGAAAAACTCCGGGCGCATACTCTTGCGAACTTCGCCACTCTCCTGGGCGCGCCGAATCATGTCCATGAATTTCACCATGACTTCGCCAAATATCTTATTGTAAAAACTTTGTAGATCAGGAATCATATTCAAGTAATCATGAATATATTGATTTCCCATTTGCGATGTTGCTTCTTCTTTCATTTTCAGCATCATTTTAATTTTTTCCGTAAAGGGAATGTCACGCCGGTCCAGTTCATCCAACTTTTGCATATTGTCGTCAGTCATCTGCTGCCATAAATATTTCACCAGTTCGATTTTATTGGCAAAATACTTATAAAAAGTCATTTTGCTTACATTTGCGATTTTACAGATTTCCTCAACTGATACCCTCTTTATTCCGTAGCGAGAAAATAAATCATTTGCGCTTTCCACAATTTTCTTGAATTTGCTTGATTTTAAGTTTGTTTTTTTCATGGTTTACTAATACTTTTAAAATGTACGATGATTGTCAAATAATACTCAATTCGTAAGAAATATAGTCCTTTCGTAAACATTTGTCAAGTATTTTTTTAAATTTTATTGTTTCACCGGAAAATAGAACACTGATTTACCCCGTGAAATATTTCTTCCTTAAATTTTTTTGCTATCGTCATATTTCCTTATTTCACGGGGTGAACACTGATGATAAGGATAGATATAGATAATTAATTATGTTTTTATTCTTTCTTCATATTTATCTGCTATTTTCATTATTTCCCGCATGACCATCGGGTGGGTTTGTGTCAACCTATTGGCATGAACTTTTCTTTAAATTAATAAACATTTAGACTGATTGATTCATGAGCATATGATTATTTAATTTAGAACTTTTTATTATATTTCGAAGTCTAAGTAATAAATTGTGAATTATAAAAAGTGACAGATGAAATTTTAATAGAGCGTTTTCTCTCCGGTGATGTTTCTGCTTTCAATACTTTGGTTTGGCGGTGGGAAAAGCAGATTTACAATTTCATCCTGCGTTATTTAGGTGATTTTGAACTTGCGAAAGATGTTATGCAGAGAACTTTTATACGAGCATATAAGGGGCTTTCTAAGCTCAAAGATAAAAAAAGGTTCTCTACATGGTTGTTTCAAATTGCGCTAAATCAGTGTAAGGATGAATTTAAGAAAAGGAAGCGTAGGCATGTATCAATTAGTGAAGTACATAGAGATGAAAACTCTTGTTCGAAGGAACTAATTAGTATAATTGCTGATCCCAATGATGGACCTGAAAATGCGACTCAAAAGGATAGTGTTACATCGGTATTAAAGAGAGCACTCCAATGTATTCCTGAAGAGCAACGAGTCGTAATTATTATGAAGGAATATCATGGATTAAAGTTCATTGAAATTGCAGAAATATTGAAAGTTCCTTTGAATACAATAAAATCAAGAATGTATTATGGTCTCAATTCGTTGCGTAAAGTTTTACAGCAATGGGGAGTGGACCGGGAGGATTTAGGCTATGAAGTGTGAAGATTTTAAACTTATAATGATCGATACTATTTATGATGAAATATCACCGGAAAATCGTGGTAAGTTGGAAAATCATTTGAAAGGTTGTAAGAGCTGTAAAGAGAAGTTCTCTGCTCTAAAAGCGACTTCGAATACGTTGAAGAAGTGGGAAGATGTTGAACCGAAGGTAAATCTGACATTTGTTAATGAATCAAAAAACTTTTTTGCTGGATTTATTGAAAAACTTCGTCCGGTCAAGATTCTATACGGTTTGGGTATTGCTTGTGCATCTCTTTTTATTATTCTCTCGATAGCGAACACAAGTATTAATTATAAGGATGGAGATTTTGGTTTAGAAATGAGTTTGTTTAAGACTTCTCCCAAAGAACAGGTAAGTGGTAAAGTAACAAAGATGGATTTAGAGGAGTTAAGAAGGGATAATCTGAATCTCGTTAGTCACTTGTTTGAAGAGTATTCAAGGCAGCAAAGGGTAGAAACGGTTATGCTTTTTGATGAATTTTATAAAGATGTTGAGCATAAACGTCAAACGGACTTAAGGCTTGTTTCTGGAGTATTACAACAGGTTCATTACGGCGCAGAGCAACGTTTGGATCGTACCGATAAGGCTTTAAGCAGTTTGATTCGTTATGTGAATATGCAGACACGACCCGGGCAATAAGGTAAAAAATAATAAATGGAAAGTGAAAAATAAAAAGGAGGTAGTGATGAAAAGTTTAAAACAAATTATTAACCCTATTTTAATGGTAATGATAATGATCAGTCCAATATTATCTGTTAAAATTATTGCGGATACCTCAGATAAACAGATGGAACAAATTAATCGAGACATAGAGATAATGGAAAGTGTTCTTGATAAACTTATTATTAAAGAGAGTCCCATATATTTTAATTTTGATGACCATGTTAGGGGAATCTATTTAGATGGTTTCGGACTGCTTTTTGACGTTGAGAGTTACGGATTAAATAGCATATCCAGATTTGTTAGCAAAACTATAAAAAAAATTTCGGGCATTAATATTACACATGATAAAGAGAAGAGGATAAGAATAGATATTAATGATGAGGAAAATGTTCAGGCGGAAGAAGGTGATGATAGCATAAGAGACAAAATTGATAAAACAAAAGAATTGCTATTTAAGTTCTATCAGGATTATGCCAGTTCTATTAAGTCATTAAACCCAGATGATAGAATTTGTGTCAACATCAGGTTGAGAAATGATTTCGGTTTTATTTCTTACAACGATGAAGAAAAAGTACCCTCTCAGATTCGAATGAGTGCATTAGCTTCAGACCTTGCAAAATTCCGCAGAGGAAAGCTTAGTAAAGATAAGTTGCAGAAAAAAATCAATTTTACAGAGATATATGGTGATGATAATGATAGAGACGTTGAAATTATGGAGAGGATTCTTGATACAGCATTAGAAAAGGATGAATTGAGAAAAATCCCCGGTTTAAGCGGACATACACGCGGGCTATATCTTGACGATTTTGGTATTTTGTTTTTTTCACCGACCAGTCTTTTAGAAAAAAATATAAAAGTATTTGTAAAAAATGCTTCAGAAGCAGAGAAGAGGGCAGAACAGGCTGAAAAGAGGGCTAAAGAGTATGAAAAGCGAGTTAAGAAGTATAAAAAGAGGGTAGGTAGTGATAAGGATAGTTTAAGTTTTTCTTTCACTTTTGATACAGATGACTTTGATTTTAGTTTCCACAGGTCAAAAGCAGAAACAGATTCCATAGTTAATAAAATAAGAGATGACCTTCTTGAGTTGCTCGGGCAGTATAGCCATACACTGAAGAAAGTCAAGGATAATGAGTGGATAATGATCGCAGTTGATTTAAATGACCGTTTTTGGAATGAAGACCTTTGCTGGCTCTATATCAAGGTAAAGAAATCGGATGTGATTAAGTACAATAGAGAAGAAATAAATTTTAACAGTTTTAAGAAAAGAGTAAAAGTGTGGCGAGGGTAATGTTAATTGATAATTGATAATTGTTAATTTATAATTGTTAGCTGAGTTTTATAGATTCCTCTCATTTTCAGAAAAAAGTCCTAATACAGGGGCAATTTAAAATCCATAAAAGCCCAGATATATGGCGAAAAATTTCCCTTTTCGTAATGCAAAGCCATATCGGCATATATTCCTCGATTGATATAAATTTTGTGTATCCCATATTTAGCTGAAGCCAGAACTACCTTATCATAATCCATATAACCAATATCAAGATTTACCTTGCGTTTGTTATTTATATGGTATCTATCTTCAATGGAATTACTTATAAGTTTAGCATCCGCAAGGTAGGATGGGCTGATAAGATCGCTGAATGAACAAATTCTTCTGAAAATAGGAGACTCCATTTCAACATTGTAGTAAGTTGTTACGTCGAATGGAAAATCTTCGCTTGATAGATCAATTTTGCTGAATTTTTGTTCCAGGTCTTTCAATGACTTTTTGAGCAATTCTTCAGAGCTGAAAAGTGCTCCGACGAAGTATTTTACAGGTTTTGCTTCTTCAGGTTTCATTGTTTTTACTACCACGGAGACACTTCCAGGAAAAGTCACAAAGAAAATTTATATATGGTTCATGCATGATAAAATTTGAAATTTCCAATTTACAATAAGCATCAGTGTTTAGATACCCATTTCGGTACTTTATATCCAAGCTCCTTATCATAAATAAGATTATCTTTTAGTGCTTTTTCTGCTTTTTGGACTAACCTGGATGGGATTTTAAATAGATTATTAACCACTTCAGGAATTTTGTCTTGGAAATTCCCCTTGAAATTGATTCCCTTTCCTTCTCTTTTCAGATAATGGTTATGCAAGTAAGTAAAACCGATTTCGTCACGTTTTGAAAGACAAATCCCGTGCATTGTTCTCCAGTGAAACGAACTGTTCCAGAATTTTTGGAATGTCTCGAGGGAAGTGGGTATGTT
>DAOUYY010000161.1 GCA_030665885.1 Fidelibacterota bacterium | reverse complement strand
AGGTTCATCTCGATTTGATAGTAAATCACTCGCAATCCGCTTCATGCCATATTGCAAAACGTTGTGCGTCAAGCAATGAAAACTTCATACTAGAATTAAACGATGGGAATTATTAAGATGCAAAAATTTAAAATTTCAGATAGATTTAAGCGTTCCGAAAAATATAATTTGAAGTGGATGAAATCCAATGAAATGGGACCAAATTCTCTTTGGCTTACGGAGTTTTTAACTGAGAGAATTGATTTAGAGCCTGGCATGAAGGTATTGGATTTAGGTTGTGGAAAGGCGATGAGTTCAATATTTCTTGCAAAGGAGTTTGGTGTGCAAGTATGGGCTACAGATTTGTGGATTTCCCCATCAGAGAATTTAAGAAACATAAATGAACAAGAGATTGCAGAATTAGTATTTCCTGTATATGCCGAAGCTCATTCACTTCCTTATGCAGAAAATTTCTTTGATGTAATAATAAGTATAGATGCCTATCATTATTTTGGAACGGACGAGATTTATTTGCCATATATTTTAAAATTTTTAAAAAAAGGTGGTACAATAGGGATTGTTTCACCCGGACTTAGAAATGAAATAAGTAACGAAATTCTTAACTGTTTTAAAGATTTTTGGGAACCGGAGTTTTTTTCCTTTCATACTGAAAAATGGTGGAGAGAACATTGGGAAAAAACCGGGTTAGTCGAAATATTAGTCAGTGACATTTTGCAGGATGGTTGGAAAATTTGGTATGAATGGGAAAAAGAATTGATTGAAACAAATTCTGTAAATGAAGAAAGAGGAAGTGATATTGGATTATTAGAGGCTGATGGTGGTAAATATCTTTGTTTTCCAAGACTAATTGCAAAAAAGAAATAATAATGCACGAACGCAAAACAATGTGTATAAGTAATGGATTCAATCACATTTTATTCCATGCTATAATACGTTGTGAAAATCGGGATGCAAAAACGTTATACCGATTTCGGAATGTTGTATTTTTCAAGGTAAATATATTTGTACCCCGAGCAGGAATCGAACCTGCAACCGTCGGCTTAAGAGGCCGCTGCTCTACCAATTGAGCTATCGGGGCTTAGTCTGCAAAATACTTCTGTAATGAGCGGCGGATAATTTAGAATATATACATTAAAGTGTCAATATAACCAGGCATTTTATTATACTTCTTCACCATCTCAAGAACTGCTCCAAAACTTGACAATAGATGATATTCAATATAACTTCACCAATAATTATGAAACACTTTAAATTTCATCTTTATAATACTTAAGTATTTATGATAATTCACAAACTTTGGTATCTTTGGATTTTCTATTTTGACTAATTCAATAATCCAAAAACATCATTTTCAACTTTCTATAGTCCTACCGATAATAGCAATCTTTGTTTCTCCATTTTTTCTTTTTGCTACTGAAAACGAAATTACGTATAACCTTGATTTAATATTCGATAAAGACAATAACTGTATTACGGGAACTGAAATCGTAAGATATTTTAATCATTCACTGCTTCCCATTGACACTATATATTTCCATCTTAATCCAAATGCATTTCGAAATACTAAGTCAAAGTTCTATCAAAGATACGAAAATCTCCTCGATGAACCTGCATATCTAAATATTCATTCAGTAAAAATTAATGGGGAAAATGTCAATTTTCATGGAGATGAAACTGTTTCAATGGCAGTAATACTACCAAAAACACTTCTCTCCTCTGACTCGGTTACAATCTTCATCGAATTTACAACAAAGATTCCTCGCGGTAAGCACTTTTTTTGTCCTACATATAGTAAAAGTAATTATCAACTAATATTTTTCTATCCTAAAGTTGAACACTTCTATAAGTGTGGCTGGAAACCAAAATTGTATAAAACAGTTGCCGATCCTTTTGGTGTACCAGCCTCTTATAAAGTATCATTAACTCTCCCAAAAGAATTCAAAGCAGCCGGTTCATTAATTCTAAATTCAATTACTCAACTGCCAAACAATTTAACTCAATTAAACTTTTCAGGGCAACACCTTCAGGAAATTGGATTTTCCATCTCTTCTAATTGTAAAATATCACGTCTTAAATTAGACAATACGACTATCACCCTACTTTTTAAAACCAATAAAAACATCCATAATAAAAAAGAGCAAACTGTTAAGGAAGTTGTCAGCGACATAATAAATTATTATTCAGATTTCTTTATTCCCTTCCAAAGTCCGCATCTAACCATTGTTTCTGGAAATATCCCCGGTGGTTTTAGCACCGCTAATTTTATAATTCTCGACGGCAAAATTTGTCGTGGTATAAAAAATATTAATTACCTAAGCATTCAAGTATTGGCACATGAAATTGCACATCAGTACTTTGGATTTCTTGTCAATGCAAATGAAAGTTACGAAACATGGCTAAATGAAGGATTCGCTAACTATGCCGCATCTAAATATCTTATTAATCGATATCCATTATTAAGAAAAAAACATAACTATCCTGTAAATGATTTCACGAGACAAATAAATAAACTCCTGAATCTGGTTTTTCTTAGTATGGAGCAAGAACAATTTGGACAGCCCGTTTATACTCCCAATCGCGAAACTGACTTCTCAACACTTCCCGATCAAACAAAATATTTCAAGAGTCAAAAAGTATTGGAAATGATGGAATATACTCTTGGGGATAGTCTATTCAGATCTGTCATCAATGAATATATAATAAGCCAAAAATTTCAAATTACCACCACTGAGGATTTCTTTAGAATAGCTGAAGAAGTCTCAGGCCATAATTTTTCTGGATTCTACAAAACCTGGGTCAAATCAAGTTCTGTTCCCGATTTAAAAATTCTGAAAGTGAAAAAGCAGAGAGGTATTGAACCTAATCAATACATTACTAAAATAGTAATAACTGACGAACCAAAATGTTATCTTCCAGTTGAAATTAATGCAATAGATGAAAGAGGTGATACTTTGACTAAATCCGGTATCTGGCTGAGTGATAAACCTGATACAATTTCTTTTTACAGCTCAACAAGTATCAAAAAGATAAGCCTTGATCCCAGAAAAAAAATCTGGGAATTTAATCGTCGCAATAATCACTATCCCCAAAAAATCCTATTTAAATTCCTAATTGATGCACCTCGAATAGACGCATATCAAATATTCTATTATCCCACTTTTGACTTCAATAAAACTGACCTAACAAGAATTGGGCTTAAACTTCGCGGAAGATACTGGATTAACATGCGTCCGTTCTTCCCGGCGCAAAGTCTTGATGAATGGTTTCTCGGTATAAATTACGGTATTAAAACAAAAACCTTTGGATACGATTTCAGCTACAGTACATCGCTTCTTTCAATGGTATTCCAACCGAGAATCAGCCTGAGAAATAGGAATTATTTCGGATTATCTGAAAGTAAAATCTCTTCAGAAATTTATATCGGTGAAATCAAGTATCCCATTATTCACAAAATACAGGGGTACAAAAAGTTAGTTTTCGGAGCCAGATACGAAAATGTTAGAACTTTAAAATTTCTCAATGAGTCCAATTGGCAAATGGGAGAGCTTTTTTGCCCCTTCTTCGACTTTGTAAACTTCCACAATTGGGGATCCTACAGACATACCCTAAGAATAAAAGCGAATTTCGGAATAAAGAGCCTTTACACCGACTATGCCTATCAGAAATACTCCATAGATGGTCAGCTTAAATTCCGTATATCAAAAGGATCATGGATATATCAAAGACTGTTTTTAGGTAAATCTTCCGGAAATGTTCCGATACAGCAAAACTTCTACTTTTTCGGGAAAAACATCTTCGAGAACCTTACTTTTGAATCTTACCGTCTTGTAAAAGGTGCCGGCGATATGCGCGGATATGGAGGCAGTTCCATCAAAGGGAAAAATATTCTAACGAGCAACACAGAAGTACGATGGAATATTGCAGGAGCAGGTGATGCTACCTTTGATTTTATCCTATTTTACGATACTGGTGAAATCCCCGATAAACTCCCGAAAATAACATGGAATCAACTCAAGCATGACGCAGGAATCGGGATCGAATTCAATGCATTCGAAGTAATCATGATCGGAACGCATTTCCCAATCTGGGTATCACATCCTGAAGAGGGGAAAAACCCTATTGCTTTTAGATGGGTGTTTTCCTCATGGTTAAACCTTTGACAAACTTTGCATCCTTAACACAAATAAAACAGAGATCATATATGGTTCAACCTACAAAATATCAGTATAAATTGTAGGGTAATACCTAGAAAATATTCGAATAATTTGTAGGTATTTCATTTTTTGCATATTAAATTAGAGCAGATTAAGAGAGGTAATTATATGTTCCGAAGAGAAATAGAAAAAGAATTAGAAAATTACTTGGAATGTAAACAAGCCATAATCATCCTTGGTGCAAGACAAGTTGGTAAAACTACATTGCTAAAACGTCTGATAGAAAAATTTCCAAAACAAAAAACTTATTATTTTGATCTGGAGATAATCTCTGATAAAAAAGTCCTGGAAGAAGGTCCTGAAAATTTTCTTAAATACCTGGAATTTCAGGGGCTTGATTTAAATCATAAGAACATCATTTTTATTGACGAAATACAATATTTAGATGATTTTTCTAAATTCATAAAAATTATTGTTGACCATTATTCCGATTCTATAAAACTATTTCTTAGTGGTTCATCAGCATTGCAAATAAAGCAAGGCTTTAAAGATTCGTTAGCTGGTAGAAAATATGTATTCCATCTATTTCCTCTTACATTTAAAGAATTCCTACGTTTTAAAGGAAAAGACCTACTATCAGATAAATTAATTAGCCCATTTTACGAATGGAAATCAGATGAATTAAAGTTTAGCAGAGATGAACTGCTGGCGCTCATAAATGAATTTGTAATTTTCGGCGGATATCCAGAAGTTCCCAAAATAAATGTTATTAGCCAAAAAATAAAATATTTGTTTGAAATTGTTAATTCATATATCGTAAAAGATATTCGAACCATATTTACAATAGAAAAGATAGATAAATTTAATCATCTAATACGATATTTAGCCGCAAACTTTACTAATTTGGCTTCTATAAACTCTATTTCAAATGAAATCGGATTGTTTAAAGATACCATTGAAAATTACGTAAATATCTTAGAAGACTCATTTATTATCAAGCGAATACCTCCGTATTATAAAAATAAAAGTACAGAACTAAAAAGAACACAAAAGGTCTTTTTATTAGATAACGGAATAAGAAATGCACTTATTGAAAACTTTAATTCTTTAGACTTACGAGCCGATTCGGGAGCATTAAAAGAAAATTATGCTTTTACGCAATTATACAAAGCAAAATCTGAAGTAGAATCTCTTAATTTCTGGAGAACAGTAAAAAGTCAGGAAGTTGATTTTATATTGACTAAACAGAGTTTATTATTTCCTTTAGAAGTAAAATCATCAGCACAAAAAGTCCAAAAAACAATCAATCACCTGAAATTATTTATGAATGAATATAATTGTAATCGCGGATATCTATTAAGTTTTAAAGATGAATTTGGAATCAAGGACAATGTTACAATTTTACCGCCATATCTTCTGAACTGATTTCTTATACTCTCACAAAAATAGAGGATGGCAATACATTATTTAGTCTCTTAATTCTCAAATTCTTGTATTTTTGTGCCGTAGGCATTCTCCGAAGGAGTCCTATGTGACCTGCAGAGAAACGGATTTACTGGTTAATGTTAAATTTCCTTTGAAATTTTCAATTAATTAGAGTAAAGTTCGACATGTAAAGTTAAAGGAAGAGTTTATGGCAATATTAGTAACAGGTGCAGCGGGTTTCATTGGATTCCATATCGCAAAGAAACTGCTTTCTGATGGAAAAGATGTCGTGGGTTTAGACAACTTAAACAATTATTACGATCCAAATTTGAAAAAGGCTCGGCTG
>DAOUYY010000142.1 GCA_030665885.1 Fidelibacterota bacterium | reverse complement strand
AGCTCTCTTCATCTTTATGGCGAGATGGCAGGAACTCTTATGGGATATAATAGTGGTTAAAGACTATGGATTGATGACCCTAAATGTGCTTATTGCAACTATGAAAGGTCCCTACGGTGGATATCCAGGACCAATGTATGCCGCAAGCGTTTTATTGACCTTTCCTATCCTGATCTTGTTTATAATCTTTAGTAAAGATTTTGCTAAAGGAATTAGACTGGTGTTTAAGTGAGTATGATTAGACTATAAAGGTGGTAAATAAAATCATAAAACTAAAAAGACTATCAAATCAACCTATTCTATTACCCAAAAAAGAAAATGCCTAGGAAGCGGAAGCTGTATTTAATTGTGCCGCAATATATGATAATGGTTTAGTACATATGGTTTACCGAGCTACCGATATTGCCCCTAATGGAAAAGAAGGACTCCGTTGTTTAAATTTTTTAATAGAATTACAAAATTTTTTAGTATTGGGTAAATGTCAAAGCGTGTATGAATCAACAAATAATATTAAGTCGGGAAAATAAATTGCATAAGAGAGGTTGAATTTTATGCCATATTATCAAAATCAGACAAAAATGTATTTAAAATCTGTATGCGAAGAAATCCAAAAAGCGATATATAAGCCGGTGGCAGAATTAAATGTCACGGCATGGATAACTCCTGAACCACTTCCCTTTGAGAAACGATTTTCAGGTAAAAAAAAATCAATCGTTATCGGGCAAAAATGGGGAAACCTTTGGGACTGTGCCTGGTTTCATTTTACTGGAGAGGTGCCACAATCTGCAGCAGGTAAAAAAGTTGTTTTATTAATTGATGTTAATGGAGAAGCCTATGTAGTGGATGAACAAGGTTGCCCTATTAGAGGTTTAACTAATGTAAGTTCCACTTTTGATAGATCTTTTGGTGAACCAGGCAAAAGAGTAGTACAGTTTGTTGAAAAAGCAAAGGGTGGAGAAAGGATCGATATATGGGTAGATGCAGGAAATAATGACCTCTTTGGAAAGTATAAGAATAACGGTATTATGGAACAGGCGTGTGTTGCCATTTGTAATAAGGAGATGAGAGGACTATATTATGATTTTGAAGTTCTTTATGAATTAATGATAAACCTACCAGAAGATAAAGCTCGATACTATGGTATTTTATTTGTGCTAAATGAAGCCGCAAAAGTACTTCGTGAATACACAGAAGATGAAGCGAAAATATCCAGAGGGATTCTTGCCCCAGAATTAAATAAAAAAGGTGGAGATTCTTCTTTGACAATAAGTGCAGTGGGTCATGCTCACATTGATCTTGCTTGGCTTTGGCCTGTTAGAGAGACGATACGTAAAGGTGCTCGGACTTTTTCAACAGTTTTAGAATTAATGAATCGTTATCCTAATTATATATTTGGCGCAAGTCAGCCACAACTTTACCAATGGATAAAAGATTATTATCCCGATCTGTATAAAAAAATAAAATGCCGCATAGAAGAAGGTCGATGGGAAACTCAAGGTGCAATGTGGGTAGAGGCTGATACGAATATTTCAGGGGGAGAAGCACTTATTCGCCAAATTCTTTATGGAAAAATATTCTTTCGGAGTGAATTTGGAAAGGACATGAAAATTCTCTGGCTTCCAGATGTTTTCGGGTATACCGCTTCCTTGCCCCAAATTCTTAAAAAATCTGGGGTAGACTATTTTGTTACCACCAAACTATCATGGAATATATTTAACCAAATTCCACATCATACATTCTACTGGCAGGGTATTGATGGGAGTCGTGTATTGACTCATATGCCACCAGAAGGAACATATAATAGCTCGGCGAATCCCTCCGCCATCATAAAAACAGAAAAAGAGTTTCGTGATAAGGGAATTTCGGACAGATGCCTTCTTTTGTTTGGTATTGGAGATGGAGGAGGGGGTCCAGGGGCAGAGCATTTAGAGCGATTGCAACGTGAAAGGAATTTAAACGGACTGGCACCTACTATACAAGAACCAGCATTGAATTTTTTTAAGAAAATAGAACAGTATTCACAGAAGTTTAAAACATGGACTGGAGAACTTTATTTAGAAAAGCACCAGGGCTGCTATACCACTCAGGCCAGAAACAAGCGCTTTAATCGAAAGATGGAGATAGCCTTGCGAGAATTAGAATATGCTTCTGTGCTGGCATTTCTAAACGCTGATTTTTCATATCCAAAGAGAGAATTGGACAAAATTTGGAAAGAGATATTGCTATACCAGTTCCATGATATTTTACCCGGTGCATCCATCAAGCGCGTATATGATGAATCACTGCAGCGATATGAACATTTGCTGGAACGCACAAAGCAGCTTATTAAAAAAGCATATACAGCATTGGCGGATATAATAAATGTTAGTGAAGAAGAAACCGGTTATATGATTATAAATTCCCTTTCATGGAAACGAAACGAATGGGTATATATTGAGGGACAATGGGTACATGTTGATGTTCCGGCTATGGGATATATTGCTGTGAATTTGAAATCCGGTGATGATGAACATCAGGAATTGTTTGCTTCCGAAACAATTTTAGAGAACAATATTCTAAAAATTCAATTTGCCGAAGACGGAACAATACAATCAATTTTTGACAAGGAGTACAACCGTGAGGTTATAGCCCCGGAAGCTGTTGCCAACAGGCTTTCTGTTTATGAAGATCAAGGAGACGCCTGGGATTTCCCCATACATTATGACGAAAGGTCTGCGAGCCGTTTTGATCTGAAATCTACTGAAGCACGTATAGATGGACCACGTGCTGTTGTTAGACATGTTTACATATTTGGCCAATCAAAATTGGTTCAGGAAATTATCCTGGCAGCAAATTGCCGTCGAATAGACTTCAATACTGAAGTTGATTGGCAAGAATCAAATAAGATGTTAAGGACTTCTTTCCCGGTGAATGTATATACTACAGAAGCAACCTGTGACATACAGTTTGGGAATATCAAAAGGCCCACTCATAGAAATACCAGTTGGGATATGGCGAAATATGAAATTTGTGCCCATAAATGGGTTGACCTCTCACAAGGCGATTACGGTGTAGCCCTGTTGAATGATTGTAAATATGGTTATAAGGTTTTAGAAAATGTTATAGATATGAATCTTCTGCGTAGTCCCGGACACCCTGATCCTACCGCTGATCGTAGTCAACATGAGTTTATCTATTCCTTATATCCCCACAGAGGAGATCATATTTCAGGAGAGGTTGTAAAGGCAGCCTATGAGCTTAACATCCCTCTTAAAATTCTAGCTACAAAGGCACATAAGGGGAAATTGCCTGCCAATAAGTCATTTATAAAAGTAGGGGCAGAAAACGTAATAGTTGAGACGGTGAAAAAAGCAGAGGATGATGATAACCTGATTATCAGATTTTATGAAGCATATGGGATAGGCACTCGAACTAAAATACACTTGAATTTTGAAGCGAAGACAGTGCAATTAGTTGATATTATAGAAGAAAATGCCAAATTAATTACGCTTGATGGGAAAAGTGTAGAGTTGTATTTTAGACCATTTGAGATTCATACTTTAAAAATATCTGTTTAAGTATAAACACTAAAACCAGAAAATAACCAATAGTTGTATTTTAACTAAAATATTTTTTGTATAATGAAATGAAAAACAACAATAATCAATTAAAATATAAAAATCCATCTCTACCAATTGATAAAAGAGTTGCTGATTTATTAAGCAGGATGACGCTTGAAGAAAAGATCGGTCAACTTAATCAGATATTAGGTTTTAAAGCTTATAAAAAGCAAGATGCAAGGATTATTATTTCAGATAAGTTTAAAAATGTAATTTCTGGTAATGGTATAGGGGCTTTATATGGTGTTCTTCGAGCTGATCCGTGGACAGGGGTAACTTTGAAAACAGGGTTAACCCCGAAGCAAGGGGCTGAAGCTATAAATGCTATTCAACATTTCGCCATAGAAAATACTCGATTAGGTATACCTCTCATATTCTCTGAAGAATGTCCCCATGGTCATATGGCTATTGGTGCAACAGTTTTTCCAGTACTCATCTCATTAGCAAGTACCTGGAATCCCAAACTTATTGAAAGAATGGCCTCAGTTATTGCTGTAGAAACTCGTATACAAGGTGGATTAGTTGGGTATGGACCTATACTTGATGTAGCACGCGATCCACGTTGGTCAAGGGTTGAGGAAACATTTGGCGAAGATCCATATTTATGCAGTCAAATGGGTGTTGCAATGGTAAAAGGGTTTCAAGGTAAAAGTTTAAATACAGATCACACCATTATTGCTACTTTAAAACATTTTGCAGCATATGGTGAATCTGAGGGTGGACATAATTGTGCCCCGGCGCATATTGGACCAAGAGAACTAAAGGAAGTTTTGCTTCCGGTCTTTCACTCTGCTATTGAAGCTGGAGCTCAATCTGTAATGACCTCATATAATGAGATTGATGGTGTGCCCTGCACCTGTAATAAGAAACTGTTAACAGATATCTTAAGATACCAGTGGAATTTTGAAGGGTTTGTTGTTTCTGATTGTCGTGCAGTAGAAGTGCTTTATTCACATCATTATATTGCGAATGATCTAACAGAAGCAGCAATTCTCGCTATAGAGGCTGGAGTCGATATAGACCTTGGTGGAGAGGCATTTGCAGATTTTTTATTAAAAGCTACCAGGCAAGGTATGGTATCCATTGATGTTATTAATGGAGCGGTAAGCCGAATTCTTCGAGTTAAATTTTTATTAGGCCTTTTTGAGAAACCTTATGTTGATACTGATCGGGTTGAAAGTATTGTTGGTTGCAAAAAACACCGCCAACTTTCTGGTGAGATTGCCCGTGAGGCTATAATTTTACTTAAGAATGAAAACAATATCTTGCCATTAAAAAAGGATATTAAGTCAATAGCCGTTATTGGACCGAATGCACACAATATATATAACCAGCTTGGTGATTATACTACACCGCAATACTCCAAAGACATTCTTACAGTTCTTGATGGTATTAAAAAGAAAGTCTCGCAAAATACAGTAATTCATTATGCCAGGGGATGTCGAATTAAAGATAACTCTAAAGAAGGTTTTTTTGAAGCTATTGAGGCAGTAAAAAAATCTGAAGTGGCAATCATAGTGGTGGGAGGTTCGAGTGCACGAGATTTTGATCTTGAACATGATCTTACTGGTGAAGCAATAGTTAGCACAGAACCCTCTATTAGTGATATGGAGTGTGGTGAAGGCTTTGATAGATCTGAATTAGATTTAGCTGGCGTGCAACTTGACTTACTAAAAGAAATTCATAGGACAGGTATTCCAATGGTTGTAGTATTAATTAAGGGTCGTCCCTTGAGTATAAATTGGGTTGCAGAAAATTCATCCGCAATAATAGATGCATGGTATCCTGGACAGGAAGGCGGAAACGCAATAGCTGATGTTCTTTTTGGTGACTACAATCCTGCAGGCAGATTACCTATCTCTGTACCCAAATCGGTCGGACAGTTACCGATTTATTATAGCCACAAACCATCAGCGAGAAAAAATTATGTATTTATGGACTCTAAACCGCTGTTTCCTTTTGGATATGGTTTAAGTTACACTACTTTTAAGTACTCCAACCTGAAGATAGTGCCGAAGAGAATTTTACCTACAGGTGAGACTAAAGTTAGTGTTGATATTACCAACGTTGGATCAGTTACAGGTGATGAGGTTGTACAAATGTACATTAGGGATGAGATAAGCTCTATTACCAGACCAGTCGAGGAACTCAAGGGGTTTGAGAGAATTACCCTCTCACCTGGTGAAACCAAAACTGTTAAATTTTCTATCACCTCAAAAGAGTTAAGATTTCTTGATATCAATATGAATTATATTGTTGAGCCGGGTAAATTTAAAATAATGGTTGGTGGGAATCGGGATAATATATTGACTGACTATCTTAAAGTTGTTTAATAAGGTGTATATATTATAGAAGGAAATAATCATAGATATTATAATTAATTAAAAGTTGAGAAATTTAGTTATATGATAAAATTAAAAAGACTCTCTAAACAACCTATACTATTACCCAAAAAAGAAAACGATTGGGAAGCAGCAGCTGTATTTAACCGGGCGGTAATATATGATAATGGATTAGTACACCTGATTTACAGAGCTACTAATATTGCACCTAATGGAAAAGTTGGAAATATGATTACCAATATAAGATTTGGAAAGGTCCTGAAGATAAGGTCAGATGATTATTTTTTAATTTAAAAGAAAATGAAAATTAGGAAGGGAGAAAAATGAGAGAAGAAGAAAAAGAAAGAATAAAGGCAAAGGCCCTTGAATATTTTAAAAAAACAGGTATTGTTCTTTCTTTCCAGGAGAAAGAAAATATGGAAATTGCCGACCTTGGTCTGAATGAGTTTGAAAGAACAGGTCTTGTTCTGGTAGTATATGTAAATAACTTTTGGTATTGTGCGAAAGAAATGGTTTTATTTCCTAATCAAACTTGCCCTGAACATCGCCACCCTGATCATGATGGTATTGATGGAAAACAGGAAACATTCCGTTGTAGATATGGTAAAGTATATCTTTATATAGAAGGAGAGAAAACCGAAAATCCGAAGACTCATCCCCCAGCGTGGGATGAGAAATATTATTCTGTATATTATGAGATTATCCTATT
>DAOUYY010000060.1 GCA_030665885.1 Fidelibacterota bacterium | reverse complement strand
ATTGATGTTCAGATTCTGGATATTCTTCAGAAGGATGGAAGGATCCAGAGAAATCGAATTGCGGAAAAAGTAGGATTGACAATTCCTGCTGTAAGTGAAAGAATGAAAAAGTTAGAGAAAAAGGGTATCATAGTTGGATACCATGCTAAAGTAAATAACTCCGTAATTGGTAAAGATGTTACTGCATTCATTTTTGTAATGACATCTCCGTCAAGTCAATATGAAGAGTTTATTAAAAGAAGCAAAAAAGTTAATGATATAATAGAATGTCACTCAATTACCGGGGAAGGTTCTCATCTGCTAAAAATTCAAACTGAAAATACCTCGACTTTGGAGAAACTTTTATCTGAAATTCAATCCTGGCCCGGTGTTTTACAAACGCGCACTTATATAGTTCTTTCGAGCTATAAAGATTTTTCTCCTTTAAAACCCTCTGATTCTATTATCAAAAAATAGTTGTAAAGATAATTTAAAGTGATAGCAGATATTAAAGCTGAAATAGCTGATATAGAACCAAGAGTAGATGGACTTCGGAGGTTTCTTTGACGTTGAAGAAAAACAATGCCAATTGGAAAATGCACGTCTAAAAACTTCCGAGACTGATTTTTGGAACGATCAAGTAAAGGCTCAATCCACTCTGCAATTGATTCGTCTTATCGAAACTAAACTCCAGCAATATTACTCTATACTGGATTTATTTAATGAAATTAACGGACTTGCTGATTTAGCTAAGGAGGAAAAAGAAGAATCAATTCTTCCTGAATTAAATGATATGTTAGTCAATCTCAAAATAAAGATCCATAAACTTGAATTGCAAACTATGCTAAGTGGTGAGGATGATCAAAAAAATGTAATTCTAACAATTCATCCTGGTGCGGGAGGAACGGAATCTCAGGATTGGGCTGAAATGCTATTAAGGATGTATCTTCGGTGGATTGAGCGCTCTGGAATGGAAGGAAAGATTATTAATTTGATTGGAGGAGATGAAGCAGGTATTAAAGATGTTACTGTTGAGGTTAAGGGAGATTATGCTTATGGTTATCTTAAAGCCGAATCGGGTATCCATCGTTTGGTAAGGATTTCTCCGTTTGATTCCAACCATCGCAGGCACACCTCTTTTGCTTCGGTTTTTGTGTATCCTGAAGTTGAAGATGAAATTGAAGTTGATATTAATATAGAAGATTTACGAATAGATACATATCGGGCTAGTGGTGCCGGAGGGCAACATGTTAATAAAACCGATTCTGCTATAAGGATTACTCATATTCCAACCGGTATAGTGGTACAATGTCAAAATGAGCGATCACAATATAAAAATAAAGCAATTGCTTTGAAAATTCTTCGAGCCCGTCTTTATCAACATATAAAAGAAGAGAAGGACAGAGAGAAATCGAAAATTGAAAAGGGTAAAAAAAATATTTCCTGGGGCAACCAGATACGTTCGTATGTTTTTCAACCCTATACTATGGTAAAAGATCATAGAACTAAAATTGAAAATAGTAATATTCAGGCAGTTATGGATGGCGATATTGATGAGTTTTTACGTCAATATCTTATTATGAATGCAAAGGGGGTGGAATAAACTTCCCAACATGTCAGGATCTAATCAACATGTTTTTAATTAACAATAAAGTATTGAGTATGGTAATTTATTTTATCTAGCCCCCTAAAAAAGGAGAATAGTAAGAGTTGAATAATTCAGAGCAAATTGAAGGAAGATCACTTGCTGAAATATTAAAAATTAGGCGTGAAAAACTTCAGAAGATCAAAGAACTCAATTTCAATCCCTATGGGTATGAATTTCCAAAAACCCATTCATGTAATGATGTGATTGATAACTTTGACCAGCTTGAAAACGAAGCTACTGTAAAAGTTGCAGGACGTCTAATGGCTATTCGTAGAATGGGAAGAGCAAGTTTTTGCCATATTCAGGACGAGGATGGTAGAATTCAGATATATTTTCAAGAGAATAAAATTGGGAAACCTGGATATAAACTTTTTAAACTACTGGACATTGGTGATATTATTGGAATTACCGGCAGTGTTTTTAAAACTCGGACAGGTGAAATTACTGTTGCAGCAACGGAGTTAAAATTGCTGGCAAAGAATCTTCGCCCAATTCCAATTGTTAAGGAAAAGGATGGTAATGTTTTTGATGCATTTACTGATAAAGAGCAGAGATATAGACAGCGTTACCTTGACTTGATAGTGAATCCTTCAATCAAAGAAGTCTTTAAGTTGCGAAGTAAAATAATCCAATGGACGCGTGAATTTTTAGATGGATATGACTTTCTGGAAGTCGAAACACCTGTACTTCAACCAATTTATGGAGGTGCTTTTGCTAAACCATTTAAAACATTCTATAATGTATTAAATAGGGATTTTTATTTAAGAATAGCCGATGAATTATATCTTAAACGATTAATTATTGGTGGTTTTGAAAAAGTTTATGAGATATCTAAGAATTTCAGAAACGAGGGAGTTGATAGAAACCATAATCCTGAATTTACTTCTCTCGAGTTTTACCAAACTTATGTTGATTACAACTACTTGATGGATTTTATGGAGGAATATTTCAAGTTTATGATAAAAAAGATAGGTAAAAGTCAATTCGAATTTGGAGAACACATAATAGATTTTAGCAATCCTTTTGAAAAGCGAAAAATGTTTGATTTAATTGAAGAGTATATTGGATGTGATGTTAAACCTCTTTCAGAAGATGAGTTACGTTCTCTATGTGAAGAGAGGGGCATTGAAGGAAAACCGGGTTATAAGTATGGTAAATTCATAGAACTTCTTTTTGATAATTTTGTAGAGCATCATCTTATTCAACCCACTTTTGTGATTGATTATCCTAAGGAAATTTCCCCTCTTGCCAAGACAAAGCGTAATGGCTCGGATAAGATTGTTGAGCGTTTTGAATTGTATATTGGTGGGCAAGAATTTGCAAATGCATTCACTGAGCTTAATGATCCGACAGAACAACGCGAAAGACTGGAGAAACAAAGCCGTTTGAGGGAATTGGGTGACGAAGAGGCTCAAGCGATGGATATAGATTTTATAACTGCTATGGAATACGGAATGCCTCCTACCGGAGGTGTTGGATTAGGCATAGATCGCGTTGTTATGCTTTTTACTAACCAGAAATCAATAAAGGACGTTATCTTTTTCCCACAAATGAGGACTTGAACCTTAAAATGCCGATTTCAAATTTCAAATTTTCCCATAGGGACGCCTTTGGCGCAAATTAATTTTTGTATCTTTATGGCAAATATAAATTATGCCTTTACCTTTTTTCATTGCAAAGCGACATCTATTTAGCCATCATAAAATAGGTTATATTTCTTTTATCAGTATAATTTCGATTGTCGGTTTGGCTGTTGGAGTTGCAGCATTAATATTAACTATTTCAATATTAAATGGATTTGAGAAAGAAGTTAAAACCAAGTTAATAGGTTTTGATGCACATATAAGATTAAGGCTTTTTTACCAGGAATCGATTGATTCAACTCAATTTGTTCAAAGCGAGCTTTCTAAGATAAAAGAAATTAAACATATCGCACCTTATATTCACAATCATGTTATGATTCGACATGGTAACGAGACTGATGGTGTTATTATTGAAGGAATCTCAGAGAGTGACATCCGAAAGACTCTCAATGTTGACAGGTTTATAACTAAGGGAGTTTTGAAATTTAGCACTGATAATGGAGTGGACGGAATTGTAATAGGACAGAAATTGGCGGATTTTCTTGATGTAGGCCTGGGTGAAAGTATCTATTTATTTGTTTTACATGGAGCAAATATAATTGGGAATAGACCGAGAATTGGACGCTTTATAATTACAGGCATTTATGATTCTGGAATAGCAGATTATGATGATATCTTTGTATATACCAGTCTTTCTGCCGCTCAACACCTTTTTAATATGGGAAATAGTTTTTCCGGGTATCAAATGATTGTAGAAAAACCAAGCAATGCTAATGAGATAGCTAATCGCATTAACGAAACTCTTGGTTTTCCTTACCATGCAATAACCTGGAATGATCTTCACAGCAATCTTTTTAAGTGGTTAAAAGTACAGAGAATTCCAATATTGATTGTATTTGGACTTATCGCAGTTGTTGCAATTTTTAATATAGTTAGTTCTCTTATGATGATTGTTATTGAAAAGACGAAAGATATTGGTGTTTTAAAAAGTATGGGAGTAAATAATAGACAAATTACGTTGATATTCCTATTCGAGGGAGTGCTTGTTGGAATAGCAGGTACAATTTTGGGTTATATTATTGCATGGTTTATTGCATGGATGCAGATGAGGTTTGGTATAGTATCTATACCAAAAGATGTATACTTCATGAGTAAATTACCCATTTTATTGTGCTGGAAAGATTTTCTTTTTATTGGTCTTGGGGCTCTTTTGTTTTCAGTAATAGCAACAGTTTACCCTTCTTTAAAAGCTGTTAAATTATCTCCAAGTGAAGCATTAAGATATGAATAAAAATCTGCTGAATTGGATTGCATTAAGATACTTTAAATCAAAAAAGAGAACCGGTCTTATCTCTTTCACCTCTTATGTTTCGATTATTGGAATAGCATTAGGATCATTCGCTCTCCTGGTTACATTGAGTGTATTAAACGGTTTTGAATCCGAAATTACTTCCAGAGTAATTAATCTTGAATCTCATATACGAATAACCAGTAAAGGAATTTCCTCTGAAAATATTAGTTCGATTAAAAATATTTTAAAGGAAGAAAATGTAAAAGAGATTTATCCCTTTGTAAATAGAAAAGCTGTACTGTCGACTTTATGTAATGATGCTGTTGTAAGAATAAAAGCAATTGATTCTTTAAGTTTATCCTCCCAACTATCACGTAAGTCTTCATTAGTTAGAGGCACAAACACTTTTTCGATTCCAAATTCTAATTTGCCGGGAATTCTACTAGGATATCATCTCGCTGACAAATTAGGTCTTTATATTGGTGACACATTGAATGTTATAAATCCTTTAAATATAGGAAGTGCTTTCAATATTCCGTATATAGGAAAATTTGTTCTATCAGGTATCTTCGAATTGGAACTTTTTGACTATGACGAAAACCTTGCTTTTATTGAACTGGATGAGGGGCAGAGAATTTTTCAGCTTGGTAATTCTTATTCAGGTATTGATATTAAGTTTGAACAATATAGAAATATAGATTTTATAAAAGAGAAATTAGTTTCATCTCTTGGTGAGAGTTTTCACATTTCAAGTTGGGAAGATTTGCACAAGACACTTTTTGGTGCTATGAAATTGGAAAAGTACGGAAGTTTTGCAGCGTTATGTTTTATTATTCTCGTTGCAATTTTTAATCTTACTAGCTCTTTAATTATGTTGGTTATGGAAAAAATCAGGGAAATTGGAATGCTTCAGGCATTAGGTATGAACCGGAAACATATAAAAAGCATTTTCCTTCGTTTAGGTATGATAACCGGAAGTTTGGGTTTGATCATTGGCTTAATAATCTCTTTGATACTTTGCCTTCTTCAGTCGGCGTACAGGTTCATTCCTTTACCTCCTGTTTATTTTATTCCTTATTTGCCAGTGGAAGTTCACTTTTTAGATATAGTATATATTCTTTTGGCTGGGACAACTTTGATTTTTCTTGGGACAACCTATCCGAGTTGGAGGGTTGGAAAACTTATGCCCCTGGAGGCAATCCAATATGAAAAGTGATAAGAACTTACCGTTTTTAAAAGTAGAAAGTGTTTATAAGTCATTCTGGAATAACAGGAATGAAATTTCAGTGCTTAGAGATGTCACATTTACTATAGATGAAGGTGAAGTAGTAGCGATTATGGGGCCTTCCGGTATTGGTAAATCGACGCTTCTTAATCTTATTGGTACTCTTGATACTCCCGATTCCGGGAAGATTTATTTTCAGGGTCAAAATCCATTTGAACTGCCAGAAAAAGAGTTTGCTAAATTCAGAAACACCAGAATTGGTTTTGTTTTTCAATTTCACCATTTACTACCGGAATTTACTGCTCTTGAAAATGTTATAATACCTTCAATTATTTATAAAACTGATATGGAAAAAGCTGAAATTTCAGCAAAAGAAATGTTAAGAAGAGTCGGATTGGAAGAGAGAATTAATCATCGTCCTTCAGCTCTTTCCGGCGGAGAGCGTCAAAGGGTAGCTGTTGCGAGAGCACTTATAAATAATCCTTTGGTGGTGCTTGCTGATGAACCTTCAGGTAATCTTGATTTGCTTAATAGCAAGATGTTAATTGATTTACTTATGGAAATAAATAGGAATTCCAATAAAACTTTTATTATTGCCACGCATAATCCTTCAATTGCTGAGAGGTCGCATAGGGTCATATATCTTAAGTAAAGGTTTGGTAGTATGAGATTCATCAAGTCATTTCCAAAAGGGATCTACAGGTACTGAGGTATTCGTGATCATTCGTTGCCGTCTCATGATTTATAATTTAATGATCGCTATTTTAAAAAGAATAGTTGATTTACATGTTAAGTCGTTTTATATTAAAACAGGAACTTGAGGTTTTATAAGAAAATATGAAAAGTAACTTCTCTAAAAAAGTACAGCAAATACTCAGATACGCAAAAGAAGAAGCAGTTCATCTAGGTCATAACTATGTGGGTTCAGAGCATCTACTCCTCGGTATTATATCACAGGGAAGTAGTATCGCTATTGATATATTGACAAATCTTGATGTAGAAATAGATGATTTAAGAAAAGCAATTGAGGATGTTGTTCGTTCAAGTGGTGGGACTATGTTATTAGGGCAAATGCCACTTACTAAGCGCGTTGAACGTATTTTACGAAATACTTTTAATGAAGCTAAAAATTTAGGCTCCGAATTAATTGGTGATGAACATATTCTTTTATCTATACTTAAGGAAAATGGAGGGGTTGCTTACGAGGTACTTTCAAGTTTCGGTGTTGACTATTTTAATATTAAAAATGAGCTATCAAACCCACTTTTAAAAAGAAATAAAAGATCAAGTGCTGAGAAGAAGATCTCTAAGACTCCGGCACTTGATCACTTTTCAAGAGATATTACTGAAAAAGCGAGGAAAAATGAGTTAGATCCTGTAATTGGTAGGGATAAAGAGATTGAGAGAGTGGCACAGATTTTATCAAGAAGAAAAAAAAATAATCCCGTATTAATTGGAGAACCAGGAGTTGGAAAAACTGCTATTGCGGAAGGACTGGCTATAAGAATCATAAAAAAGAGAGTTCCTCGTCTTCTTTATGATAGACGTATTGTTGATCTTGATCTGGCTTCGCTTGTAGCTGGAACGAAATACAGAGGTCAGTTCGAAGAGCGGATGAAAGCAATAATGTTAGAACTTCAAAAGTCTGACAATATTATATTGTTTATAGATGAGCTTCATACGATTGTTGGTGCAGGTAGTGCTTCAGGTTCTTTAGACGCATCAAATATATTTAAGCCCGCTTTAGCTCGAGGTGAAATACAGTGTATTGGTGCAACTACACTTGATGAGTATCGAAAGTCCATTGAAAAGGATGGAGCTCTTGAACGTAGATTCCAAAAAATAGTTGTAAATCCTCCAGTAAAAGAAGAAACCTTTGATATTCTAAAAGGTTTGCGTAGTCGATATGAAGAGCATCACTTAGTGAAATATACGGATAAGGCTCTGTGGACTGCTGTAGAACTCAGCGATAGATATATCACAGATAAATTTCTTCCTGATAAGGCTATTGATGTGATGGATGAGTCGGGTTCGAGAGTTCATCTAAGGGATATAATTGTCCCAGAAGAAATTGTTGAAATAGAGAAGAATGTGGAAGAGACACGTCTTCTAAAAGAAAATGCTGTTAAAGAACAAAAATTTGAAAAGGCTGCAGAACTTCGTGATAAAGAACGTAAGCTTAAAGAAAAGTTAAGAGAAGCTCATAATGAATGGAAAAGGAACAGAGAAAAGCAAAGAATTTCCGTTACAGAAGATGATATAGCAGATGTTGTTGCTATGATGACCAGTATTCCTGTTAATCGAATTGCAGCATCAGAGAGTAAGAAACTCCTTGAGCTGGAAAAGGAGTTGAAAAAATATATTGTGGGACAAGACGAAGTAATTAAAACAATTGCCAGTGCGATTCGTCGTGCCCGTGAAGGATTAAAAGATCCAAAACGTCCGATAGGTTCTTTCCTGTTTCTTGGTCCTACTGGAGTTGGTAAAACGGAATTAGCGAAAGTATTATCGCAGTGCTTGTTTAGCAGTCCTGAAGCTCTAATAAGAATAGATATGTCTGAATATATGGAAAAGTTTAGCGTTTCACGGCTAATAGGTGCACCTCCGGGATATATTGGTTATGAAGAAGGAGGAGAACTTACAGAAAAAGTTAGACGCCATCCTTATTCAGTTGTTCTTTTTGACGAGATTGAAAAAGCGCATTATGATGTTTTTAATATCCTGCTTCAAATATTTGATGACGGAATTCTTACTGATAGTTATGGAAGGCGTGTTGATTTTAAAAATACGATCATAATAATGACCTCAAATCTTGGAACAAGGAATATTCGTAGTGGCACTTTTGGTTTTTCAAAGTCTGATTCTTCATCGGAATACAAGTCTATAAAGTCCAAGGTTCTTGAAGAGATGAAAAGGGTTTTTAATCCAGAGTTTTTAAATCGTATAGATGATCCTATTGTATTCCGTCCACTAAGTCGTGAAGATGTTCTTAAAATAATTGATATTCAGATGGAGATTATAAAAGAAAATCTGAAGAGCTTTGGAACCACAATTATTTTAGATGATGAGGCTAAGGAAGTAATTTTACAGAAGGGCTTTAAACCTGAATATGGAGCAAGATCTTTAAGACGTGCTATTCAGACTTTAATAGAAGACCCTATCGCTGAAAATTTTCTTCAGGATATACTTAGTAAGGGGAATCCGATAATTGTTGGTGTAAAGGATAATAAATTGACCTTTTCTCACCCGGAGAAAGAATCAAACTCGAAATCTCTCTTTATAGCTGATAGTTCTACAGATATTTGTAATTAAGTCATAATTGCAGATATTTTAACATATACATTGAATAGATAATAAAAAGTGTGACGTTCTGCCTTATTTGATATATGGCACACGATTTGTCAAGTTATGTATGACTTGTGAAATTGGGAAAGAGTGAAACCAATATAAAAACAGTATAGGTTCTTAAAAAATTTAAATTTAATAGCCTTTTCCTGTTTTCATTTCCTTTAGGATTGGAAGAAATTTCGGGGAAATGTATAATAAAAAAAATTAAAAATCAATTGAGGAGATAAAAAATGGGAAAAATTATAGGGATTGATTTAGGAACAACGAATTCCTGCGTTGCGGTTATGGAAGGTGGAAAGCCTAAGGTACTCGAAAATAATGAAGGTCGCCCTATCACGCCATCAGTAGTAGTTTTTAAGAAAGATGGACAAAGGGTAGTAGGTGATACTGCAAAAAGACAGGTAGTAACAAACCATGAGCATGCGGTTTATTCAATAAAGCGTTTTATGGGAAGACTTCACAATGAAGTTCCACAAGAGATAAAAGAAGTACCCTTTAAGGTAATAGAAGGACCCAATAGTGATGTCCGTATACGAATAGATAAACGTGATTACTCCCCACCTGAAATTAGTGCTATGGTACTTCAGAAGATGAAACAGACGGCTGAAGAAAAATTAGGAGAAAAGATAACGGATGCTGTTATTACTGTACCGGCTTATTTTAACGATTCTCAACGTCAGGCAACAAAAGATGCTGGAAAAATTGCCGGTCTGGAGGTCAAACGAATAATTAACGAGCCCACTGCTGCTGCATTAGCTTATGGACTTGATAAGAAGAAAGACGAAAAGATTGCTGTATATGATTTGGGTGGCGGCACTTTCGATATCTCGATCCTGGAAATTGGGGATGGAGTGTTTGAAGTTAAATCCACAAGTGGTGATGGACATTTAGGAGGAGATGATTTTGATCAAAGGGTAATTGAGTGGATGGTGGATGGGTTCAAAAAGAAGGAAGGTATAGACCTTACAAAAGACCCCATGGCTTTGCAGCGATTAAAGGAAGCAGCGGAAAAAGCAAAAGTTGAGCTTTCTTCAAATAAGGAAACTGAGATTAATTTGCCTTATATCACTGCCAGTGCTTCCGGTCCTATCCATATGCTTGAAAAATTAACAAGAGCTAAGTTCGAGTCGCTCGTTGGAGACTTAATAGATAAAACTCAAGGACCGTGTCAGCAAGCATTAAAAGATGCAGGTCTATCGAAATCTGATATTAATGAAGTTATCCTTGTTGGTGGTTCCACAAGAATTCCAAAAGTCCAGCGGTTAGTGAAGGAAATATTTGGTAAAGAGCCAAATAAAACAGTGAATCCTGATGAAGTAGTGGCAATAGGTGCTGCTATTCAAGGTGGTGTTCTTGGTGGAGAAGTTCATGATGTTCTGCTGCTTGATGTAACCCCGCTCTCACTGGGTATTGAAACACTTGGTGGCGTAATGACCAGATTAATCGATAAAAATACAACTATTCCGACAAAAAAGAGTGAAATATTCTCGACAGCCGCTGATAGTCAAACAACTGTAGAAATCCATGTTCTTCAAGGTGAGCGTCAAATGGCTTTAGATAATAAGAGTATTGGAAAATTTCACCTTGATGGTATACCACCGGCTCCACGGGGAGTTCCTCAAATTGAAGTAAAATTTGATATTGATGCAAACGGTATTCTTAACGTTTTTGCGAAAGATAAAGCCACAGGAAAGGAGCAAAGTGTTCGGATTCAGACTTCAAGTGGTTTGACAAATGAAGAAAAGGAACAGATGATAAAAGATGCTCAGATGCATGAGGAAGAAGACAAGAAGCGCAGAGAAGAGGTTGATATACGAAATCAGGCAGATGCAATGATCTATCAAACCGAGAAGAATATAAAAGAATATGGCGAAAAATTAGAACCTGACGAAAAAGAAAAAATCAATACGGCTATTGAAGAATTGAAAAAAGTACAGGGTGGGTCTGACATTCAGTCTGTGAAAGATGCTTTAGACAATGTAAATAAAGTTTGGAGTGAAGTGTCCGCTAAAATGTATGAACGTGTGAAGACGGAAGCGCCCCCACCTCCTCCAAGTGGTGATACTACCACTGAACCTCCCAAGCAAGAACCTGCTGGCGAGGATAAAGATAAAAATATAGAGGATGCTGATTTCGAAGTTGTTGACGATAAAAAATAAATTAACTTTCGGGCAATATTGAATGAGGGCGAAGAAATTCGCCCTCTTTTTTTTAAAATGTCATAAATTACTTTGGTCTTTGAATTATTTATTTAAAATTACTTTTTATGCCCCCGTAGCTCAGGTGGATAGAGCACCGGCCTCCGGAGCCGGGTGCCCGCGTTCGAGTCGCGGCGGGGGTACATAGTACCTTCACCGTCGAGAAATACCCTGTTAATAGTTTTACATTAAGAGTTATTGTTAAAATCATACTATCAAATATTGTCCGTCGTGACCTTCCGTATCCCTATTTCGTATCCCGACTTTTTAGTTAGGTAATAAAGCATAGTCTCTTGTCGGTAAATTGGATTTATCATAGGTCGGTTTATTTGGTCTTGTCTCGATGAGATCCTTTC
>DAOUYY010000118.1 GCA_030665885.1 Fidelibacterota bacterium | reverse complement strand
AACTGTGATGAAAGAGTGTGATGCATGGCAAGAGCACCGAAATAATAAGAATGCAAAGATAAACTGGCGGTTTACAGCAAAAGATGCTCGAATTAAACTAAAGAGACTTTATCCGACTTTACAGGATTGAAAAGACACTAGGTTGTTTATCAAACAACTTATTAAATACATTATTCACCCTTATTTCTAATGCCTCACCCTCACAATGTGAAATAAAATAGTCTGCCATTAGATTCATTAATACCATCTCACAATGAAATAATAGGCAATTATCTTTCACCTCCCGATATGCTTTCATTAATTCTCCGGTAGCAAAAACTTTTTGATAGAAACGAGGAAATATAGTTAATATTTCTCCGACATTAATTTCCTTCGGTGGTGCAATTGATGCGTAATAAGGAGTTAATTGTGATAGCCTCGCTTTACAGGCAGAATAATAACCATTACAGACAGATAGTATGACATGTAGATTATTTTTAGTTATTTTGTTGATACTTCTACAACATTCATCGAATTCAAACCAATCAATGTGCTGTTTATTTTTTAATACTAATCCAGACTTATCCCATGCTCCATGTATTTCAAAATGAAGTATCGGATATTTTGCACCACCACCTATAATACTATTATCTTGTAACTTTAGATTATTCTCTAATTTTTTAAAAAAACTAAAAAATTGCTCTCGATTATGACAATCAATATGTGAAAATGCAATAGAGTTCAAGTTGCACTCGGCTAAAAGAATATCTCTTCTAAGAATTAATCCCGTTTGAGATTCATCATCAGGTAAACTTTCGATAATTATTATACTATCAAAAATACTTAAGGTCTCAAATTGTTTCATTGTATCACTTTAACTTAATTATACCTAACATATACATGAGCGACTCGGATAACTGCATATAGATAGCTTTTCCTGTAATATAAAATTCCAGATGGTTTTTGTGTAAATCATTGTTAATCCAATTTTAAGTATAAGATTGGATTAAGTCAAACGGAATATTATCCGAGTCGGATAATGTTCCATTTGTAGGAAAAAATTCCAATACGAAATCTATCAAAGCATATCCACGGGACTTTTAGATACCTTTCCTCGAACTCAGGGTGACATCCAATTAATTGCTTTTACGACCTTTTTTCTCATTAGAGATCCTCCGGAGGAGTCCTGTCCCAAAGGGATGCCTCCGGCACGTGACCGTTGGGATAAGTAGACTCGTTACTTTCTTAGAATGTTTCATAGAAAAGTGGCGGAGGTGCTGCTTTTCCCTCGTCGGGTTATCACTAGTGGTCTTTTAGTCTTGTGGACAATATCTAAATAAGTCGCAACTTTTGATTTAAACTCACTTAGTGGTTTTATATCTTTATCTAGTTGTATCCTCTGCATCATAACCTCAAATAATTAACTTCTTAAACGTACGATTAATTGTGCAATATGTCAAATAGATATTTCCCTATCATTATACACTGCAAGTAGGTCAATGCATGAGATACGAGGTGTGAAAACGCATCGGTTTTCCAACTTCTGAAGAATGACCGGAAAATCCGAGAATTTCAAGTTCATCAAACAGCTCTCGCAGTCAGGTGGATGAATTGGTTAGACCACTATTTGACAACCAAACATTTCTTCACACTACTAAATTCTCCAGCATCAATACGATAGAAAAATATTCCAGAACCTACATTTTCTGAGTTCCATTCAACTGAATGATATCCTGCATTTTTATGTTCATTCACCAATGTTTCTACCAATCTTCCTTTTATATCATAAACATATAATTTTACAAATGATGATTTTGGTATCTGATAAGATATTATAGTAGTTGAATTGAATGGATTTGGATAATTTTGATAGAGTAAAAATTGTGACGGTATTGCTGTATAATCTTCTACAGAAGTGACAATGGTTATTATATCATTTTCAGGACCGCCGTAGGCACCCATATCACACCGCTCTGTACCCATTCCAGGTGGTAAAGAGGCATCATTGTATAGAGGATCAGGATTTCCTGCATCAATGCATGGTGAACCGCTGCTCAGTAAGTAATCCGGAGCCTCGCACAGCGGATCTTGTGAAATGTTTCCATCGATGCCCGTTAGGTCAACTTCATATGTTGAGTCGCTTGTCGCTCCGAATAAGTAATTTCCTTCCTCATTACCGTAAATATCATTATATGCAATGTTCGGAAAGGAGTCGTCTCCAATTGCTACTATTCCTGCTCCAGACATCTCAATACCATAAGATTGCAGATTAGTGTTATAGAGAAAGTAACACCCACCAAAATGTCCTGGATATAATTCTAAAGTTACTTTTACATTTAAAGACTCATTATCCAGACGAATTGTTAAATCAATTCCACCCCCATCTGCGAATTCGTCAACAAATGAAGTCGTTTCCATCCAATACCGTTCACCACTTTGAATGGTAAATGATGTGTCAACTGTACATCCTGATAGGTGAACATCTCCCGAGTCGCCACAATTTACAAATCCATAATAATAAGTGACAGATTTTAGGGAGGCACCTTCATAGTTAAATCGCATAAATAAATCATCATAATACCAACGACCTAATCTAAGAGATGATTCTGATAATTCTTTAGATGAAAAAGCAATAATGTTATTCATTATCTCTGCTGAACAACTGTTTATATAGATTCCACCTCCACTAGCAATTCGAGCCTCATCAATAAAACATTCATATATACGGTTATGGTGATCATATTCACAACGTAATGTAGGACTATCATCTCCTTCATATACACTGATCAAAGAAGAATTGCCAATGATTGTGTTGTTAATTATAGATGGTATGCTTTCATTCTCATAAATTCCGCCGCGAAAGCAATAAACCCCACCGCCATATACCGCTGTATTATTTGCAATAATATTGTTTTTTATGGTGGGAGAGGAACCATAGGAAATACGTATGCCACCTCCAGCAGAATTATTACTTATTTGGTTGCCAATAATTAAGGCCGACGACTGAAAGCAATCTATACCACATTGGTTCTCTGTAATGATATTATTTTTGATGATACCAGAGGAGCCAGAGCAATGTATACCACAGCCATTTTTTATAAGGATGTTATTTATGATAGTAGATGATTCACATATTATGGCAGTGCAGCCACTATTCTTAATAGTAAAACCATCTACTACACTTCCCGAAGTTTCTTCACCATCAAAGTAAAGTACTGGACTATCTCCTCCTTCGAAATCAATAATACAATTTTCAGCTCCATTTTCTGATTTAACAACGATTGCCTTGCCGCTAACAAAATAATAGCCTTCAGCGGTGTACGTCCCATCAGCTACAAGCACTGTATCTCCATTGCTTGCGGCATCAATGCCAGCCTGAATGGTCGGCTGGTCGGCAGGAACGTGGATGGTTGTTGCCAGCGCTGTTCCCCCAAAAACAAGAACAGCAGCACAAGTAATAGACAATAGAAAAGTTTTCATGATTTCATCCTCCTTTGGTCTGTGAGATATTATATAAAAATTAACAATTAAAGTTCTGAGGAACGGTCTAACGTTTTGCGTATAAGCCGCCGAAAAGCTTAGACGCACAGATGCTTGATTTTAAAATAAACTTCATTAGCCCCACTGACCTAACCTTAAAAGAAACACCACTTTTCGGTCGGCTTAATACGCTGGTTAGCTTGCCTTCATACAAAAGATTAAAACTTTAATCATCTGACTAAATTATATCCGTAAGAGTATAATCAATATAAAAAATAAAGATCTAAATTAAAAACCTTGAACATATTCACTCAAATTTAGATTGATGATATTATACCCAGACTAATTCCGTATTATATGTTGAATTTCTATTTTATTATTCTTGGTAAAAGAATTGAATTAAACATCAGTTTAAACGAAACATTAGTGGAAGCCCTGAACTGCGGATTGAAGCCAAACAAAACGAGTTGCCCTTTGCCTTTTTTAAGCCATACCAAACCGGTCTGATTGCCCATTTTTTCTTCTTTTTCGCAGTATCCGCTAAGCAGAATGTTCTTTTCCGGGAATTTGCCAATAACTCGGCGATCCATATCAAAATTTGGAAACGATGTGGAAAAAACTGGCCTTCCCCTGGAAAATACACCGATCTCGCTCTCCATTCCCAGGGTTATAGGATGATTCTCCAGGAGTAGAATTTTCAACAAGGAACCGGGGCAGTACAACCCAGCCTTTTTGAGTTTTTCGGAATTATCACGAACAGGGAGTTGGAACTCCTCTTTTTTGTCCTTCCCACGCTTGATTTCGAGGATGCCAAGGAAAAGCCTGGCAGATCGACCCCATGAGACAATTATCCCCCCATTGTCAAGAAAAGTCATCAGTTTTTCCATTCCCTCCTTGCCGATTCCTTTCGTATATTCAGGCGGATAATTACTGATATGGTATTTCTCATCAGATTTATATTTACCACTCATAAGAACAGATTCATCGGCATCAGGGAACACAACGACATCGAATTGCTTTACGAAATCGGTTTTTTCGAAATCACCGGGGCGGACCACCTTGAATGGCATGTAATAGGTGTCAAAGATAAAACGCGTCCAACCGGCATCCATGTCATGAAAATAGGTTTCGACCAGCGCTATCCTCGGCATTCTCAGAGTGGTCGCTTCTATTTCGACTGGCTCTTTTAAAATTACCGAGGAGACGTTCATTTTATTGATAAGTTGTTTCATCTTCGCTTTTTTCTTTGACCCGTTATAAACCACAAAGCTTCCTGTAGGCGTCTCCACTCCTCCGAGACTCGTTGCCTTTTCCAGACGATCAATCTTTAAACCAAGCTTCAGTGCCAGGAAAGCGGCCTTGAAGCTTTCATTGTTATTGACTGTAAAGACCACTGCCCAGTATTTATTCAGGATTTCCTCTTTCATTCTGAAGGGACCCTGAATTTCCTCTAACATGGATTCTAAATCTTCGGAACGGTCATTCATCTCAATGGCTTTTACCCCTCTATGCAAAGGCAGGGACCAACTGGTGATGTCATACGGTTTGATTATCTTGCCTTCCGGCGTGTAGTGACGTACGGGGAATTTCTGCCGTTCCATAACTTCTTTAATAAATGTCCGAAATGGCTGAGAAAGCGGAACCACAATATCACCCTGCTCAAAGGATACATTGTTGATAGTGATCGATGTAGAAAGGTAATAGACACGTATGCCGTGTTCTTTAAAGAGATTAACTATATTTACAAGTTCACTTTTGTCGTGCTGCTTGAGAGGCAGAATATAATAATAAGGTGGCTTGGTTTTGCCTTTTAAGATTTCTTTCCGGCATAGGTCATTACGAAATTCCAATATATCTTGCCTGTGCAGTGATGCCGTTTTAATAATAGACATTGTAGAGACAATTTCATATTCGATGATATCACCAAGCTTCCACCAACCACCGGGCCAGGGGAGAGGCATGTTAATGCTTTTTTTGTATTCAGCCAGTCCTTTTCCCCGAACTTTTAGTTCATTCGGTTCGATGAAAATAGGAGTCGCATACTTAACACTGGCACATTCGGTTAAAATCCCGATCACATTTTTCCAGATACAGGTCTCTGTTGATCCGGGCCAGTAATCATCAAAAAGATAATGCTGGGATACTCCGGCAAGCCCCTCTTTAGTCATGTCAGTTATCAGGTTTGAACCGAGTATCCAGGTCCAGTTCCAAAGGCTTGCATCTACATTTTCGGCTATCGGGTCGTGAGGCGGTGGGACAAAATACCTTGGACCGCTGGAACCCATCTGGTGTTTTTCCACCATTACTTGTGGGAACCATTCTGTATTGTAAATTTGTGCAACAGCTTTATTATCTTCTTGAGTGAGGGTTATGAAATCGCGATTGTTATCATGACCCACATACTTATGATACACTCCCGGCATCGAACTGCCTTCATACTTGGTTCCCTTATACTTCTTATAATGATTGACAACCATATCCATTCCGTCCGGATTATGGCATGGAACCATCATATAAACCACATTATCCAGCCATTCCAGAATTTGCGTGTCATCAGTGGTTACTAAATCATAAGCAATCAAGGGAGCAGACTGAGATGGCCCGACTTCTCCAGAGTGCATGGAAAGTGTGGCTAAGAAAAAAACTTTACCATAATTCAACATGGAATCTCTTTCAGATTCCGGTATGTTCGGATCGAGAGCAAGTCTTCGATTAATCTTCTTGAGGTTGTCGAGATTTTTTATGTTTTCCCTGGAAGATATAAAGGCAATGTACATATTTCTACCCATTGGAGACTTTCCGATCTCCACCAGTTTCAACCGAGGGGAGGCAGCATCGAGCTTTTGTAAGTAGCTGATGAGGTCCTCATAGTCGAGCAACATTCTGTCAGTACCCGGCTTAAAGCCAAAGTGTTTTCCGGGCATTTCTATTTTGTCCGAAATCTGTGCTTCTACTTGAGGAGCTAAAAAAACGATACAAAGGAACAAAATTAATACCAGACATAATTGAATAGAACGTTGTGTGCTCATATTATCCTCCGTTTTGTTATGTGTTAAATAATATCAGAAGGCAATATCACTATTAACCAATAAATTTCGTGATTTCATTGCCTATTAAATTAGAATGCTTATTCATATCTATTTTAGGTTTTGCTCTAAGTAAATCGATTATTAAAATTCTGTTTATCTAACCTTTTTTCATTGTTTAAATCTATCTAGCATTTGTGTAAACACAAGCCATCTGCTAAAATTTCACTATTAAATGTTTTTATCAAATTTTAAGTAACTACATATGAAAGATAACGATTATGCTTCACCTACAGCGAAATTAAGTCGATAAACCTTTCACTTCTCAATAATGCTTCCCAAACTCCAAAATCCTAAAATCATGCAACAGCCTTCGCTGTTAGGTGTTCCGTGCCGAAGGCATCCCTTCGGGATAGGAACTCCTTCGGAGGAAGCTATGGTTAGATCAAAATCACTATATTGCTTCCTTTAAATATCCACAAGCAAATTTATGTAGCACACTTCCAATCAGCGTTTGATATGGAATACCCTCGCGTGTTGCTCTTCTTTGGAGCGCAGATAGATCATTATCTGAAATCCTTATATTAATCTTACGTTTCTTTTTCATTGTATTATGAGCAATTGCTTGGAAATCTGTTTCTGATTCCGAGAGCGTAAGTTTTCCGTTTTCATATGCTTCTAGGATTTCACTCTCATAATTATCAAGATTTAGTTTATTTTGTTTTTTTTGCATTTTTCCCTCCCCCGCAAGGGGTTCTTTGAACAAGATATTTCTTTGTAGCTTTTCTGCTTGGAATAATCGTTTTAAGAAAATATTCGCTTTCTTCAATTGCAAATGGAACTAAATAAGCGTAATTATCTATATCAATTATCATAATCTTTTGATTTGGATATTTGTCTTTATTAGGGTGATCAGTTTCAATTACTTTTGCTCCTGATTTAATTCTTTGAACAATTTCTTCAAAAGTAATCCCTCTTTCTTTAGCAAGGATTTCATTTTTTTCTGCGTTCCATCTAAATATTCTCACAATAATAAAGTAAGACTTTATATAGACAATGTCAATCGTTTTTTAGATTTATTCTATCTTGATCTAACGACAAGTATCAGCCACAGAAAATGAGACGAAGTGAAATTATTATTTTTAGAAAACATACTGAAAATTCTCAAATCCAAATTAATCGAACAGCTTTTTCTGTTGGCTGGATACAATGGTTAGACCATTTTTATTCATTGAAAAACATCCTGTGGTCATTTGATACTATTTTACAACTAAGCATTTCTTTACCTTGATAAAATCTCCAGTATCAATACGATAGAAATATATTCCAGAACTTACTTTATTAGCATTCCATTT
>DAOUYY010000114.1 GCA_030665885.1 Fidelibacterota bacterium | reverse complement strand
ATCACAATCTTGATATTTATACAGAGGAACAGCCCTGGATAGGCGGGACAAACTTTAAGGACGATACCACTATTGCACCTATTGAAGGTTCTTTTTACATTCAAGATAAAATCGAATATGATTTTATCATTGTTAATCTTGGCTTACGTTATGACTATATTAATCCGAATGCTGCTATGTGGGAGGACATACAACATTTTGTTCTCTGGGACTCAACCAATAATATTTGGGTTCCTGCGCCAGTAGTTGATGTACCAGCAAGATTCAAATGGAGCCCACGGATTGGAATTGCTTATCCTGTCACTGAAAATACTGTTTTTCACTTCTCTTATGGTCATTTCTTCCAGAACCCAAAGTTTGAAGCTATTACATATAATGCAAAAAAAGACTTATCTGCCAATTTTCCCCTAGTGGGAAATCCCCGGATAAAAGCCCAAAAAACGATTTCCTTTGAAACAGGAGTAAAGCAAGCTCTTACAAGCGATATAGCCCTTGAGCTTACTGCCTGGTCAAAAGATATAAGGGATTTACTTTCTACGGTTCAGATGCGTTATTTATCTAATCAATATATTATCTACTCCAATACCGATTATGCGAGTGTAAAAGGAATTGATATCACAATTAACAAACGCCCTATCGGCTATTTATGTGGTTCAATCAACTATACATTTTCAGTAGCAAAAGGTAACAATTCTACTCCACTTGGTGGCTATTTTTCCGCTTATACTTATGAGGAAATTCCTCACCAGGAATTCTTTTTAGATTTTGATCAGCGTCATGATATCTCAATCAATCTAAATTTCAGAACTCCCAGTAAAAGTGAAATATCTGTTTTTGGAATGAAACCTTTTGCAAATATCAATGCAAATTTGCTCGTTAATGCTGGAAGTGGTCTACCGTATACTCCGTATGTGGATCCTTCTATACGCGTTGAAGTAAATTCTGCTCGTAAACCATGGACATTCTCAGCTGATTTTCGTGTTAAGAAGATTTTCAATCTTAGATTTGCCAATATTGTAGGCTTCTTGGAAATAAAGAATTTGACTAACTATCAAAATGTCTTATATGTATTTTCTCGCACAGGAAAACCATTTGATCCTGGTTGGTCAGGGGTTGGTTCCTCAGAGGATGCTAATCATAATCCTGCAGCTGTTGGACAAGGACGAACTATTAAAATAGGGACTTATATTGATTGGTAGGAAAATAACTTTGCAAAAAAAGAGGAAAGGTTCAGAGATAAAAGCATTTACTTCTGCTACTATTTCCAGTTTTTGGCTCCTTATACTTGTCTCTATATTATTAGGAGATGATAATTTCAGTCGACGTAACAATAAATTATCCGTTCGCTCCCTTTATAAAACCACAGGATTTAGTGAGAAGGCTGTTGGAGTGATGGATAAGGGACAACTTCAGAATAACACAAGTAACTTTGGTGATTTAGCAAGTTTCCATGTTTGGTTTACCAATGCTGCTCATTGGCCTCGCACTGCAGAAAGTAATCGTCAGTATGCTTTTGGATTAGGTCTTGTAGTTGCAGTAAATGATACTAATGTAATTGAAACTGTAACACAGTCTCAAACAAAGGCACAGGATTGGTTGCCACCAGATGATGCGGCTGGACGTCACTATTCTGGAGAAATTACTGCTGTTTCTGATCAAACACCTTTTCAAGCATCCAGCGATTTCCGGGAAACATGGCCCTATGGCTACTATGAAGAAAACGGAAGATGGATAACCACTACGGAAAGAATCTGGCCAGGTCATTTCAGGATGGATGTAAATAATCTCAATTTCCCGGATACTTTAGTAGAGCGAGAAAATGAATTTACATCTGACAGAGATATTTTTTGTATTTATAATGATGACTATAACTCTCGTAGTAGAGTCGGAATCAAAGTAGAACAAACTGCCTACAGTTATGGACGTCCTTATGCTGAGGATTTTGTCTTCTGGGATTTAAAAATTTATAACACAAGTGATCGAAACCTTGAGAATATCTATGTAGGATTTTATGCAAAGTTCCGTCCTGACTACGATTTCCATGATTATTTAAACTTTATTGATACAGATAATGATGGAAAAAAAGACCTTGTTTATGTTTATGATTTGGACAATGAAGCAAGTGAGTCATGGGCAGATTCAGATGATCCTCTTGGAATTGTGGGACTGAGGGTTTATGATACTCCTTATCAGATGGGTATAACCGATTTTCATCACTTTGCCCGTGGAGTATCTCCAATAACTGATGAGGAAATGTGGGCTCTTATGACTAGTGATAAGAGTAGTCCTTACTTAAAAAACCCAAAATATTATTTTCACGGCAGTGATATAAATATTGATTGTACAAGAGTGGATTCCCTTGCAATATTCTATCCCCCTTGGTCAGATATGGAAGGTGTTGAAGAATTAGAAGGAGATGCAATAAATTATATCATCTCATCCGGGCCATTTACATTACAGTCAGACTCCATGGTTACTATTTCTCTCGGACTGATCATGGGCGATGCAGGGATAATTCCTAACCAGCCTGATACAAGCGATTTGATGAAGAATGTACACACAGCTAATAAAATGCATTTATATTATTTTCAAGGTTCGGGACCTCCCAATCCACCTTTAGTTAATGTAGTAGCCGGTGATGGAAGAGCTACTCTGTATTGGAGTTCAGAACCTTCGGAAAGTTCGATTGACGTACTTTCAGAAAAGAGAGATTTCGAAGGGTATAAAGTCTTCAAAAGTACTGATCAAGGACGTACCTGGGGTGATATTATTACTGATGTTTATGGTAATACTATTGGTTATAAACCTATTGCTATTTTCGATTTGGATAATGATGTCGAAGGTATTGATCCTGTTTTTCCCCAACATTTAGGCTATAATACCGGTTTGAAGCATACATTTGTGGATTCTAATTTGATTAATGGGGTTGAATACTGGTATTGTGTTATAGCTTATGATTGCGGGAATCAAAATCCAGACAGTCTTGAACAATCTTATATGTATCCGCTTGGTGCTTCAGTTTTTGAATCACATACCGTTTCAGTTATACCAGGAGTTTTAGCAAGTAATATAACAGATGCTTATACACCTCCTGGTAATCTTGACCCAATTGGCGGTGTGTGTGAAGGTATTGTTCAGGTAAAAATTGTTGATCCAGCTGCTATTACCGGTCATGAATATGAAATTACTTTCAGTAACGATGCTATTTACTCTACTGAAGATAATGACACTACTTTTGGGAATGGCTTTACCCTAGTAGATACCGATGAAATGGATACTCTATTTATAAATCACTTACTTTCCAATGAAACAGGGGATAATTTGCCAGTTGTAGATGGATTTCGCTTAACTATTCAAGATTCTCCAACCGGAGTAAAGTCACTTGGATGGACAAATGTTACTACGGATACATGTACATTCGACTGGCGTTATCATAGCATTGATCCATCCAGTCCTATGCTCGTACAAGAGAATGTTTGCACAATTGACGACTGGCGGATTACAGTTGATAATAGTGTGGGAGTAGATGCAACATGGTATGACTTATTCACAGGAACAGTTCAAGATGAAAAACAACATCTGCCTATCCGTTTAGAAGTAATTTCTGATCCTGATAATCCTATTGATGTTTCATCAAATACCTGGCTTTGCGAATTTGCAGTTTTAGCGTCTTGGGAAGATTACCGGAAAAGCTACTATAGTCCATTGGGATGGGATCTAATCCCTGGTGGGAAAGGTTATTTAGCTGGCAGTCCTGGATGGTATGAAAAACACGTGGATATCCTTATCTTAGAAAAGATCGATATAGATCCGTTAACAGGGGATACAATTCCGAATTTTATCTATTTATTTACTAATAATAAGCCCGACTCGTCTTACAATTTTATGGGGGAACTGGAAATTATTGACACTAAGGCTCCATCTGATGGAGATGAATTTACTATCCGAACTTATAAACCATTTCGCCCGGAGATTTCATACCAGTTTACTACAATTGCTCAAGAACAACAATCAGCGGCAAATATAAATCCATTAGATGATATCAGGGTTGTTCCAGATCCTTATGTTGTTACTAATTCTTGGGAAACCAACGAATTCGGAAAGAAGCTCCAATTCAACCATTTACCAAATAATTGCACAATTAAGATTTATACATTAGTTGGGGAACATATTGCTACAGTGAATCATAATTCTCCTACCACAGGCTACGAATTTTGGGATATGCGAACATATAATGATCAGTTCATTGCTCCAGGAGTATATCTCTACTATGCATCAACGCCAGATGGTTATAATACTATGGGGAGGTTTTTAGTTATACGATGAAGCGTATAATAATACTTTTAATTTTTTGTACTTCCATTGCCTTTGGAGAATTCGATAAGGTTGGTACAACAGTCGCCCAATTTTTAAAAATAGGAGTTGGTGCTCGTGCATTAGGCATGGGCGGTGGATTTGTAGCACTCGCTAATGATGGCTCTGCTCACTACTGGAATCCTGCAGGTTTGGTCTTATCTCCTGAAATTAGTATTGCACTTTATCATAATCCCTGGATTCTGGATATTAGCCATGATTATGTTAGTTTTACTGTACCGGGCGGTTCGATTGGTACATTCGGTCTTTCTCTTTCTACTCTTACTATGGATGAAAAAGAAATAACCACGGTTAAAGAACCGGATGGAACTGGTATTTATTATTCTGTTATGGATATGGCATTAGGAGCCAGCTATGCAAAACATATTAGTCATCGCTTAGCCTATGGAATAACGTTAAAATATATTCGACTAAAGGCATATAACGAACAAGCCCATACTTTTGCTATAGATATTGGTTCAATCTTAAAGACTGACTTTTATGGTATGAAGCTAGGTATGTCACTTTCCAATTTTGGAGGAGAAATACAGTTCAGTGGACGAGATCTAATCGAAAAGGCTGACATTGATGAAGATATAGCTGGTAACTATCTTACTGATGTAAATCTCCAAACTGAACCCTGGCCTCTTCCAATGATGATTAGAATTGGGATAGCTTTGGATTTATTGGGAGATAGCAAAGCTATCTTATCCAATAAAGTTAATCGTTTAACTCTTGCAATAGATGCAATTCATCCTAACGATAGTCCCGAACATATAAACATGGGATTAGAGTTTGCATTCCATAAAACGCTCTTTCTAAGAAGTGGCTATCGTTTTAATTATGATGAAGAGAATATCACCTTTGGTGCTGGATTACGTCTACATTTAAGAGCACTCGGCAGTGCCATTATTAATTATGCAGTAGTCCCATTTGGAATATTTGGAAGAACTTCTCAGATTTCATTAGAATTGCATATTGATTAATATAAAATTGTGATTGTATGTATATCTACTTATTCACAAATAACACTAATAAATGAATGGAATTTTTCATATATATATTTGAATTAACAAATGGAGGTAAGTATGTTTAAGAAAGCTGTGAATCGCAGAATAACTGTATTCATTGGAGTGCTAACTATCGCTATGATATTTATCTGCTTTGGGGCATGCAACTCAGAGCAAGAGAATGTAAGACTCTGGAATAATAACACATTTCAACAGAAAACTGTTGATATGAGTAAGTATAGTGAAGGTATAATAAAAGCAAAAGTTGAAGGTAAATGGAAGGTGTTTAAAATAGAAGAACTTCCCGATAAATTTATAGAGTGGAATATTAAGAGGAGATTTGAAACAATTGAAAAAATAAAGAAAATGCAACCCCCTTCTCTTGATGGTCCACACAATGCTATGGTTGCCAGCCATGGAAGAAAACGTTCTGATTCTCAGTTTTCTATTAATAATGCAGTGAAGGGAACGGGATTTATACCAAAAGAAGAAAATTTGAAGACAATAATTGAAAAGCTTGGATCAACTATAGACAGTTCATTTACAAAAAAGATAGCGATTTTAGAAAGTTTTTATGAGAATGGTGATTCTATATTTGACCGCACCAAGCTAGTTTCTCTGGAACTTTACTCTACACCAAAGTTTGAAACCCAAACTTTTTTAAACCAGATGACTGATCCTGGTGTTGCCCTTGTCTTCCTGGATATTCCTACTTTTAAAATAAAATCTATTGCTCAGCTGTTACATCCTGATGATCCTGAACTTACAGATTATGAGAAGGATGTCGTTGAATATATTAACCTTATACATAGCTATTTTCATGGTGAATTTCCCAGGATGTTTATTGCTGTATTATACCACATTGTAGAAGTTTATGACAGTTCTCCCGGAAGAGGAGGAAAAGGCATTAGAATTGTTCCTCCTTCTTCATAAGATAAACTAAGCTTCATTCAATTAAAGTATTATTGCAAAATGTTTTATGCAGCTTAATTTTTGTGGCTTTCATTATTTTTAATTGATAAAAAATACTAATAGGAGTCAAAATGGAGACAAAAGTCATTATTAAAAGGTACTTCGAAGATCATCATGATGAGATTAAGAATCGTATTGTTGATTTAGTATGTGAAATGGTAAGAGAAAAGACGGTAAATGTTGTATCGGAAAAGCTTCCCGAACATCCATACTTGAAATTTCGCGGTGAAGAGTATCGAGTTGCGAAAATAGTTAGAAGAGAACTTGATAAAATTGGTATTCCTTACGAAGTGTTTGCCCGGATGGAAGGACGCCCAAATGTCATCGGTAAACTTGGTATGAATGTTAGTGGTAAGCGACTTTTAATGCCAGGTCACATGGATGTAGTACCAGCAGGTGATGGTTGGGATAGCGATCCCTACGAAGTTATTGAAAAGGACGGTGTACTTTTTGGTAGGGGAACACTGGATGATAAGGGACCTCTTGTCTCTATTATAATTGCTGCGGAAGTGTTAAAAAGGTTGGGACTTGATAAAAAACTTAAAGGTGAACTCTTAATTGCTGCTCTTGCTGATGAGGAAGCCGAAGATCCTGACGGCATTGATTATGGTATTGGTTATCTACTTGAAGAAAAACTCATCAATCCAACTTATGCTGTAGTGCCTGATATTGGTGAAAATATGAAGTCAATAGATGTTGCGGAAAAGGGACGTACTGTTTTTAAAGTTAAAGCGATTGGTAAGCAAGCGCACGGATCGACGCCGGAACGAGGAATCAATGCTATTTATATGATGGCAAAGTTGGTTGGTGAAATTGAAAATCTAAAATTTGATTATGAAGTGCATCCGGTACTTGGTCATCCATCACTTAATCTTGGTGAAATTAACGGAGGTGCTGCTCCGAATATTGTTCCAGGTACTTGTATGATTTATCTGGATATTCGAACTGTTCCTGGCATGATGAAAGAAAATGTGCTTAACCAACTGCAACAATGTATTGACAAAGTAGAAAACGGTAAGTTTGAGATTGAAGTGATGTCGTGGAATGAACCGCATGCCATAGACCCACATAACGAATTAGTCCACGCTATTCAAAACAATTCTAAAGAGATATTAGGTATTGTACCGAAGCCCTTTGGTATGGGAGGTGGCACATTTGCTAAAACTCTAAATCTGAGTGGGGTGATTTCAGTTGGTTGGGGACCAGGAGATGATGAGGCTTATCATGTTGCCAACGAATATGTAGAAATTCAACAATTGGTGGATTTTTCTCTACTTACTTGTATGGTTTCACTCGACCTGCTGAGCTGATAGATAGTGACGCTTTCTATTTTGTGGAAGATTAGTATAGACGGTTATTGCATTTATTGAAATTTTTCTACACTATTTTAGTAAACAAGTTTACGTTTCCGGATTTATTAATCCTGATTGTAATTTCAGTCGTTCTGCTCATTAAATATTTTTATTTTGTATTTTTCTATTTTACGATAAAAAGTTTTTCTATCAATACAAAAGTTTTGTATAAATCCTCATAACTTACGTTATATGAGTCAGTTACAG
>DAOUYY010000186.1 GCA_030665885.1 Fidelibacterota bacterium | reverse complement strand
ACCAGAAGCAATACAGAAATTAAGATTGCTAATTCTTTGATTTTCATTCTCATACTCCTATTTATTTTCTTTCACTTTAAATAACAATAAAATTTATCACAGATTCATTTCTTTTTCAAGTGGGATTATTGAAATAGATGAAATGGTTGCTTAAAAACGCCTTTTTCAGTTATAATTCTTGTGATAAAATTTGCGGGAGTTACATCAAAAGCCGGTGAAATTGACAGACAATTTTCAGGAGCAATGTGCTTCCCTAAAAAATTAGTTACTTCTAAACCGGAGCGCTGTTCGATAACTATATCTTTTCCAGAGGGGATTGTGGGGTCTATTGTAGAAGTAGGAGCGGCAACATAAAAAGGTATTTTATGGAATTTTGCTAAAATTGCAAGGCTATAAGTTCCTATTTTATTTGCAGTATCCCCATTGGCGGCAATTCTATCTGCTCCAACTATTACGGCGTTTATATTTTTATTTGTCATAATATATGCCATCATATTATCTGTGCATAATGTAAAAGGTACTTTTTCTTTTGATAATTCCCATGCTGTAAGCCTTGCGCCTTGAAGTAAAGGGCGTGTTTCACTCACATAGACGTGAATGTTTTTTCCCTTTTGAAATGCTTTGATAATGATTCCGAGTGCTGTACCAAGTCCACCGGTTGCTAATCCGCCAGTATTGCAATATGTAATAACATTTACTTTTTCCGGTAAAAGTTTATAGCCATGTTCTGTAATAGCTTCACACATCTGAATATCTTCTTTGTGGATTACTTTGGCTTCATTAAGGAGCCTTTCCCATAATTTCGGTGTTGGTAAACTCTCGCTATTTTTGGCGATATTCCTTATTCTTTCAAGCGCCCAGCTAAGATTTACAGCAGTAGGACGGGTTTTTTTAAGTATCTCAATATTTTCATATAAATGTTTGAAAAAGTTTCTATGCGTTGATCGCAGGAAAGCTTTCAAGCTGATAACCAATCCAAAAGCAGCAGCGATTCCGATTGCAGGTGCACCACGAATAGCCAGCCGTTTTATTGCATCAGCCATTTCCAGATGATTTCTGATTTCTATAAGTGAATATTTAGTTGGAAGAAGTGTTTGGTCAACGATAAATAAACGGTTGTCTTTCCAAAATAGAGGTTTAATCATTTGCAATTCATTTGTTATAGTAATAAGAAGTTATTTATCTACATTACTTTAAATTGATTTGTATTTTTATAGAAATACACTCATAAAAAAGATACAAGTTCCTAAAATGTAACCAATTGTTGAAGACTTTTATAGCGAGAATTGATCATATCCTTAGTTAAGTTTAGTAAACCATTAATACTAAAATGTTCAACACAAAAAGAGCCCATGATACTTCCATAAATGATAGATTTTTTCAATTCGTTGGAACTGATTTCAGGGCAAGCAGATAGATAGCCTATAAGTCCACCGGCGAAGCTATCTCCGGCACCAGTAGGATCGGTTGGTTGAATTACAGGGAAAGCAGGGGCATAGAATAGTGAACCATTATCACTTAAAATTGCACCATGCTCCCCTTTTTTAATAACAACATATTTTAGTCCATATCCATGGATAGCTTTTAAGCCTTTTAATAAATTTAACTCACCAGTAAGTTCACTAAGTTCACTGTTATTAATAAGGATTAGATCGACTTTCTTAAGAACCTTCATAAGGTCATTCTTTGCTGTGTTTATCCAGAGATTCATCGTATCTAAAGCAATTAACTTTGGATTTTTCACCTGATTGAGAACGTCCAACTGTAAAGATGGTTGGATATTTCCCAGGAAAATGGATGGGGTTGTTTTATATACGTCAGGAATTTTGGGGTTGAATTCAGCAAAGACATTCAGATTTGTATATAGAGTGTCACGGATATTGATATCTTCGTGGTATTTTCCACCCCAGAGAAAAGTTTTCCCCTCTTTGATTTCCAAGCCTCTGGTGTCAATATTTCTTTTTTCAAGCAGCGCTATCGCCTCTTGCGGATAATCGCTTCCAGCAACGCCTACAATTCTAACATTAGTAAAATGCGAAGCAGCTATTGAGAAGAATATAGCCGATCCACCAAGAGAACCATTACGTTTCCCAAAAGGGGTTTCAACGTCATCAAATGCTATGGAACCAACAACAAGAACAGAATTACTTTTACTCATATTCACTCATTTTTTTAATAATCTGGTGAGAAAATACAAAATACATTTTTCGTTTTCAATAAACTTAAGCTTTAATCGAAATATTAATTATATTTGAAGTATGAAATACAGGTACTGTTATCACTGCGGAACACTTACAAAAATGATTGAAATTGAAGGTCGAAGAAGGTCATTTTGTAACAATTGCAATTTAGTACTTTATGAAAACCCAATTCCATCGGTGGCTATCTTAGCGATAAATGATAAAAAAGAAATTCTACTTGTACGAAGGTCTGTTGAGCCAGGAAAAGGAAAATGGAGCTTGCCTGGTGGCTTTATAGAGATGGGAGAAACACCTATTGAAGCTGTGATTAGAGAACTGTACGAGGAGACCGGTCTTCAAGGTAAAAATCCAGAACTTGTAAATGTGGATACTCACTTGAATGGATTTTATGGAGATGTTTTGCTTATAGCTTATTCTGTTGAATTAGAAAAATATAATGTCACGTCGGGAGACGATGTGAGTGAAGCTAGGTTTTTCAATTTAAGCAAGAGACCAGAGTTAGTTTTTCAAATTCACGAGGATTTTCTGTTGTACTGGGTAAAAGAAAAGAGTCTAAATTGAAATAATTATTAAGGTAGGATGTAGTATAATTGAGTCGTAAAGTTCTTATTGCAATGAGTGGCGGAGTTGATAGTTCGGTAGCTGCTTTAAAACTGATAGAAAATGGTTATAGTCCAATTGGAGTAACGTTGAAAATGTGGCATCCTGCTGGGGATAAGCATTTAGAAAATTCAATAAAAAAGGCTAAGGGAATTTGTAGAAAGTTAAATATTCCGCACGAAGTTGTTGATGTACATTCAGATTTTGAAAAGCAAATTATCCAAAATTTCATTGCTGAATATCTCTCGGGTACAACTCCAAATCCTTGTGTGTATTGCAATAAGCAAATTAAGTGGAGAACGCTCATTGATCTTGCCAGTAAGATGGAGATAGAATTTGTTGCCACCGGGCACTTCGCCATTATTTTTCATAATGAAAGTACTAGCAGGTATGAAATTCGAAAGGGACTTGACTTTTTGAAAGATCAATCTTATGCATTGTGGCAGCTGTCTCAGAACGATCTGAGAAAAACGATATTGCCTTTAGGTAGTATAAGAAAATCAGGAGTAATTGAAATTGCTAAAAAGAATGGTCTATTTTTAGATGATATTTTTGAGAGCCAGGATATTTGTTTTATCCCAAATAATAACTACAGAAATTTTTTAGCCGTTTATGTTCCGGAACGGATTCGTAAGATCGGAAGAGGTGAACTTATTGATGAAGAGGGAAATGTTCTCGGTTATCATGAAGGGTTCTATAATTTTACTATTGGTCAGCGAAAAGGCTTTAAAATGGGTTTTAGCGGCCGGCGTTATGTGAAAGAAATTGATGCTTTAAATAATAGAATAGTCATTTCAAAAGAGAAGGGGCTGTACCGTTCGGAAATGGTTTTAAATAGAATTAATTGGATAAGTTCCTCTTCAGCAAGTTCTTTAGAAGGCACTATTAAAATTAGATACAATCATCACGGAACTAAATGCTATGTTGAAACTTATGGCTCTGATATGTTAAAGGTTAAGTTTAATGAACCACAACGTGCCGTTACTCCTGGTCAATCAGCAGTGCTATATCAAGGAGAAAAACTTATTTTTGGTGGAATTATTACAATGAAGAAATAGAATGTAAATGAGAAAATATTCAACAATCATAACGTTAACTCCCGATTTTTCGGGAAATTTATTCAATGGAACAAAAGACCAGAGAAAATTCACGACTTTAGTCGGGTAAAGATAAGATCTGTTGAGTGTAATCAATTGTTAACCAATGAATTAATGATTTAAAATAATATGATGTAAAAAGGATTAATTCTATGAATAAAAAAGTTAGAATATCTACAATAATCAAGATGAAATCCGAGGGGAAAAAGATAACAGCTTTAACTGCTTATGATTATACATTTGGCTATTTATTAGACGAAGCTGGAGTCGATTTGATACTCGTTGGCGATTCCTGTGGAAATGTCTGTGCCGGTTACGAAACGACACTCCCCGTTACAGTTGACGAAATGATATATCATGTAAAATCCGTTCATAAAGGGGTGAAAAGAGCATTGCTTGTTGCGGATATGCCTTTTATGTCTTATCAGGAAACTATGGAATTGGCTCTCCGCAATGCCGGACGTTTTATGAAAGAAGGTGGTGCTGAGGCGGTGAAGTTAGAGGGAGGCGGACATATTTGTCCCACGATTAAAAAAATGGTTGAGATAGGGATTCCTGTTATGGGTCACCTTGGTTTTACACCTCAGAGTGTGCATGAGTTAGGTGGTTATGGTGTCCGTGGCGCGGAAGAAAAGGAAGCTGCAATAATTAAAAAAGATGCAATTGCACTTCAGGAAGCCGGGGCATTTTCAATTGTGCTGGAAAAAGTACCGGCGAAACTTGCAAAAGAGATTTCCGATTCTTTATCAATACCAACTATTGGGATAGGAGCAGGACCAGATTGCGATGGTCAGATTTTAGTATCTTATGACATGCTGGGTTTGTATGATAAAATGAAGTTTAAGTTTGTGCGGAGATATGCAAAGTTAGCAGATGAAGTGCGTAAATGTGTGTCGGAATATTGTGAGGATATTCGAGAGGGGAGATTCCCCTCGAATGAAGAGAGTTATTAAGTCTTATTGTTAAAAAAATGGATTTGGAGCAAAATGAAAATTATCGGAACGGTTAAAAATCTTAGAAAAGAGCTAACTCCTCTTCGTAAATTCGGTAAAACAATAAGTCTTGTCCCCACAATGGGCTATTTTCATGAAGGGCATCTTTCGTTAATGGATATCGCAAGAAAAAATAGCGATATAGTAGTAGTAAGTCTTTTTGTTAATCCGATTCAATTTAGTCCGAATGAAGACCTGGAAAGATATCCGCGGGATTTTGAAAGAGACAAGCAACTGGCTGAGGAACGCGGTGTGGATATTATTTTTTATCCCGATGTAAAAGAGATGTATCCTGAACC
>DAOUYY010000207.1 GCA_030665885.1 Fidelibacterota bacterium | reverse complement strand
TAGATATTAATACTTTAGAAAACGAACGTGTACAGGTAAGTTATCATGGATCTGCTTCATCTACAGGCGCCAATGCTTTTGTAATAACAGGATATCGTATTGATAGTGGTACTCCAGTGCCAATTGCCGCTGAGCATATCTTTCAGACAGGCATTCAAACAGATATTGATTTTTCAATATTTACTGCTGAATTAACAGCAGGAAAGCATACGATTGAATTAATGGTTGCTAAGGGTGGTGACGGTGGATGGGATTTAAAACAAGCTGGTAATTCTACTCAAAGTACCTTACGAGCCATTAGATTCAAATCCTTTGGCATTGGTGCTGGTACTATTGTTATACAAGACACTATTCCAGGCAATAAAGCTATTTCAGCGGTATATCCAGCCTGGGAAAATACTGGATTTGAGGTCACCATTAACACGATTGGTAGTGAAGATGTATTACTTACTTTTGTAGGCACTATGATTCTAGGCACTGGTGGGGCTCCACAACCAGCTTATATAGGATATCAAGTAGATAGTGATTCTACAGTTCGAGCTATTAGCCCTATGATAACAGCAGGAGCTGATGGTGATCGAGATAATCTATCATTTAGTACAGTTATCTCTGGATTGTCTGCTGGATTACATACCATCAAAATTAAAGCAGCATCTGCTGCCGGTAGTGGATACAGCGTTATGGCGACAGGATCTAAACTATCAGCTATTCAATACCGTGGTGGTTTAATTCCTATTCAAGATGATGGAGTTGAAATTGTAAATAAACCCTCAGCCCTTAATTTTATTAATGCGTTAGTTGAAGCCGATGGTACAAAAGCAAAAATAACTGTTCCGGCACCATGGACATCTTTTACCCCGACTGGATCTTGGAATGTCAATGTAACTTATACTGGAATGTATAGAATAGTAGGCGATACTTTAGAATGCAGGGTAAAGATAACTTTGTCTGGAGCGCCTAATGCTGCAACTTTAACAATCAACTTGCCTTCTGGAAAAACAATTGATACAACTAAATTACTTACACCATCAGCAGGAATTACCCCTCTTGGAAATACTTCGATGCATGATACTTCTGGGGCAACCATATGGCATGGTACGGTAGCTTATATGAGTACTACTTCTGTAAGACCAATGAGTTCAGCGGCTAATTCTACATATGTTAAAGCCGGAACAATAAACGCTACAATCCCTGTTGCTTTTGGTAATGGTGATAAAGTTGAGTGTATTTTTAGTGTTCCAATTACATAAAGGAGATTATTAGATGGCATTAACAATTTACGGAACATTTCCTACAGGAGGTAGTTTTTACTCTTATGTAATGAGAACCGGTGATGGATTCTTCTATGACACAAATGATGGTACTTTCAAAGCATTTGCTGGATTAGTTGATGGTCAAATTGAATTTACCGAAAGCACTGATGTGAATGGTGAGTTTAATTGGGAGCTTACGTTTCCAGATGGTGATTATATTGTATACACAAAAGAATCTCCTGGTGATGGAAATGCTGCTATGGCTTACCCTGTGACGATTAAATTTGGGAATGAGGTTGTTTCTGCTCAATTGGTCGGAGTCAATGATAATGTAATCGAAGTAGAGGTTGTAGATAGTCCAACGGTTGATGTTGAGGTTGATGAAAGCTAGAAAGTTAGTTTGGTAGAGAAGTTTGATATAATATAGGTAGGATTAAATTATGGCTCAAAATTTTGAATTTTATAGTGGCGAAGATAAAACGCTTTCATTAAGGCTTACTAAAAAGGAGCTTGACGGCGGTGTAAGGCCGTGGACTATTCCAGCTGGATCAGTAGTCACCTTAACTATTCCAGCTTCGCCCTCAGATTTATCAGTAGCGGCGACAATTGATAATTATGATCTCGGGGAAATCAGTGCTGCTTTAACAGATACACAAACTGCTTTAATGATTTCAGGTGATTTGTTAATTACAATTCAGTCTGGGGCGACTACACGAAAGGCACGATTGGCAAATGGGATTGTGAAGTTGGCATTATAATGAGCACCGGAATTAACAGAGTGGAACCGTTGCTTAGTGTCGATAAACTGAAGAGTCGATTTTTATTTGGAGTAAAACTGACCGATGATGATGGCAATGAACTCGACAAAGAAATACTTGAAAATGCTATTTTGTCGGCTGTGAGCTGGCTGGAGCATGAGTTGGATATTAGTATTACGCCTAGAACATATACAGAAAACCGTGATTTTATTAAGACAGATTATTTTAACTGGGGATATTTAAACTTGTATCATTACCCAGTTGTTTCAGTGACTTCATGGAAGGCTAGATATCCACTTAATACAGAATTATTTGAGTATCCGAGCGAGTGGTACAGAATTTATGAAGAAACAGGCCAACTTCAATTAGTGCCAACTGCGGGAACTATATCAACGTGGTTTATTTCAGCTGGTGGATATATGCCGTATGTAATGTCGAAGGCTTCAATTCCTCAGTTCTTTGAAATTGAGTATATCGCAGGGTTTCCTAATGATGAAATTCCACTTATGTTGAATAAATTGATTGGGCTTAAAGCTTCGATTGATGTGTTTCATATTGTGGGTGATTTAATTGCGGGTGCGGGAATAGCCAATTATTCCGTAGGGCTAGACGGGTTAAGTCAAAGTGTTGGAACTACATCTTCGGCTACGAACTCAGGATATGGCGCAAGAGTTTTGAATTATGAAAAAGCTATAAAGAACGATTTAAAGGTTGCTCGACGGTATTATAAGGGCGGAATTCAGATGGCGGTATCGTGATTGTTTATTGTATAACAAATAAAGTTAATGGCAAGCAATATGTTGGTCAAACGATTGAATCTATTAAAAGACGATGGAATAGTCATTGCAAAAAGGGTTGTTTTTTATATAATGCAATAAAAAAATACGGAAAAGATAATTTTAAAATTGATATTTTGGAAAAGTGTTCTTCTGCTCAAGAATTACATAAAAGAGAAATTTATTGGATAAAAAAACTAAATACATGTGTTTGTGATAATGGAAATGGGTATAATTTGTCTACTGGCGGAGAATGCGGATTGAAAGGATATATCCATACTAAAGAAGATAATCGAAAAAATTCAGAAAATCACTGCATTCCAATAATTTGTTATTACAATGCAATAATTTATCCTTCAATAAAAGAAGCAGCAGAAAAGCTAGGACTAAATGCTTCAAACATTATAGAAGTTCTAAAAGGAAAAAGAAAACATACCGGTGGATACCATTTTGAGTATTTAAAAGAAGATACAGATATTGAAGTAATTAAAAATGGTCCATATTTTGGGAAGTTTGTAAAACATGGAAATAAACGCGCTTCAATCCTTTGTACCACCAATGGAATAATTTATCCTTCAGGTCATGAAGCGGCAAGAAAATTAGGGTTATATCAACCAAATATTTGGAAAGTTTTAAATGGAATTTACAAACATACAGGCGGATACGCATTCGAATATGTAAAGAAAGAAAACAATGTCTAAATCAATCACCAAAGCAGTAAATTTCACCGATGCTCACGTTCTTGCAGATGACACCCAATCCAGAACGGCAGACAACCAGATACTACGTGAGAGTCTCTCAGCAAGGCTCGCTGGCACGCAAGCCGGAGATTTGATAGAGATACCATTGGAAGGCAATAAATTGCTTAAACTCGAAGTGGTAGAGCCAGGGTTGTATTCAGGATGGTTCCAAGATGCAATCTCCAATGATATCCTTGGAGAAATTGACCATCAAACCTTTGAGCAGGTGTTGGGAAATATTATTAATCGAGACCCAAGTTTGAATGTTGAAAGAAAATTTGAGGCAGAAGTGAAAACTAATGTTCCAGAAGTATCGATTGATCAACCTTCTAACAAAAATGTTACAATTAACATCAATATTTCAAAAGCAATTGAAGAATTAGCAGATATGGAAAAGGAAAATGACATGGAAAAATCTGAATTAAAAACTGGTCTTGATTTAATCAAAGGTGATTCTCCAACAATTGGATTTACTACCGCAGTTGACCCTGAAACGACTAAAGACGAAAAAAAGATTGAAGATGATCAGAAAAAAGAAGTCGATGATGATACCGAGAGTGAAACCAAAGACAAAGAAAAAGAAGAAAAGTCTAAAAAGAAGGTCAAGAAATCCGAACAAAAGGAAAATGACATGAATGTACTTGAAGAAAACCTTGATTTGATTAAAGGCGGGTTTGGATCTGGAAGGAGGAGTTCTTTAACTCCACAACAAAAACATGAAAAAAGAATGAAAGTTCCAAAAGAAAGAATGGAAAAATTAGGAATTGTTCATGATATGAAAGATCCAAAGTTTGATTGGGATAAATACAAAAAATTTATGGATAAACATTATGAACCATATAACAAAAGAGGCGCCAAAAAATCTACTCAAAAGGGAAATAACATGAACAAATCTGAACTTAAAGAATTAATTAAAGAGATTTGGGAAACATTTC
>DAOUYY010000190.1 GCA_030665885.1 Fidelibacterota bacterium | reverse complement strand
CACCACCTGGAGGCATTGCTGGAGCAGGTTCTTCTTCTTGAATTTCAGCAATTATAGATTCAGTAGTTAAAAGTAAACCGGCAATACTTGTAGCATTCTCAATTGCAATACGGGTAACTTTAGTAGGATCAATAATTCCAGATTCGTACATACTTACATATTCTTCTTTATATGCATCAAAACCAAAATCGTCTTTTCCCTCTTTTACTTTCATCACAACTATAGAAGCCTCATGCCCGGCATTCTCTACAATCTGCCTGATCGGTTCTTCTAATGCTCTTCTCACGATGTTGACACCAACTAACTGATCGCCTGTTACTTTTATATTATCAAGCTTTTTCATAGTTCTTAAAAATGCTACACCACCACCAGGGACAATTCCTTCTTCGACTGCGGCACGTGTTGCATGAAGAGCATCTTCTACGCGGGCTTTTTTATCCTTCATTTCAACTTCCGTAGCCGCACCAACTTTTAAAACTGCCACACCACCGGAAAGCTTTGCCAAACGTTCTTGAAGCTTCTCTTTGTCATAATCAGAAGTGCTTGAATCAATTTGGGTTTTAATTTGATTTATCCGAGCTTTTATTTCATCCCGTTTTCCACCACCTTCAACAATTGTAGTATTATCTTTATCAATTGTGATTTTCTTGGCTGTCCCAAGATAAGCAGTAGTAGCATTCTCTAATTTAAAACCGCGTTCTTCAGAAATAACTGTTCCACCTGTAAGAACTCCAATATCCTCAAGCATTGCTTTACGACGATCACCGAATCCCGGCGCCTTTACTGCAGCAACTCTTAAAGTTCCTCTAAGCTTGTTCACTACCAAAGTAGCAAGAGCTTCACCTTCAACATCTTCAGCGATAATCATGAGAGGCTTACCCATCTGGGAAATCTTTTCTAAGATGGGCAGAAGGTCTTTCATATTGCTAATTTTTTTATCATGAATAAGAATATAGGGGTCTTCTAAAATAGTTTCCATTGAGTCTGGATTTGTGACAAAATATGGAGACATATACCCTCTGTCAAATTGCATACCTTCAACAACTTCAAGACTGGTTTCTATTGATTTTGCCTCTTCAACAGTGATTACACCATCTTTCCCGACTTTTTCCATTGCATCGGAAATCAACTTACCAATTGTTGGGTCATTATTTGCTGAAATTGTACCGACTTGAGCAATCTGTTCCTTTTTGCTTGTAACTTCTTTACTTATCTCTTTTAAGCCCTCAACAATAGCATCCTTAGCAATGTCAATACCTCTCTTGATATCCATTGGGTCAGCACCAGCAGTAACATTTTTAATACCCTCCTCTATAATTGACTGAGCAAGAACAGTAGCAGTGGTTGTACCATCACCGGCTACATCAGAAGTTTTGGAGGCAACTTCTTTAATCATCTGAGCACCAACATTCTCAAGTTTATCTTCAAGCTCAATCTCTTTAGCAACTGTTACACCATCTTTCGTAATAGTGGGTGAGCCGAACTTTTTCTCGATAACTACATTACGTCCTTTGGGACCTAAAGTAACCTTAACAGCATCAGCAAGTTTGTCAACACCTTTTTTCAATGCTGTTCTTGCTTCTACATTATATTTAATCTGTTTTGCCATTTTACTCTCCTTTCAATATTGACTTATAAAATAGCCAAAATATCGCTTTCTCTCATTATAAGATGGTCCTCACCATCAATTTGTACTTCTGTACCGGAATATTTCCCATAAAGGACTCTATTACCAACTTTCAGTTCCATGGGAATTTTTGTTCCATTCTCAGAAACTTTTCCAGGTCCCACTGCAATAATTTTTCCTTCCTGAGGTTTCTCCTTTGCTGTATCAGGTAAAATAATTCCACCTGATGATTTTTCCTCGGGAGTTGATGGTTTTACTACCACGCGGTCTCCTAAAGGTTTAATTGCCATATTTAATTCTCCTTCTTTTTAGCACTTTAATAATAAATCTGCTAAAGTTAATCTTTTTTTTCATTTTCTGTCAACCTTTTTTTAAAACTTTAATATAAATTTCATAATACCAAAAAGCAGATTTGTAATTACAAATGGCGTGCCATTTTACTATTAAGACATAAAGTCACATTTTCTCTCTCCATCCAATATTTACATGACAAATCTTTTAACCTATATGAAAATTGGAATAATATATAAACCTAAATCGAGCGATTCTTTATTGATTTTATGCCGAAGGCATCCCCTTGGGAGAAGTGAATATTCATAATTATTGGATAGCTGCAACCACCAATAGATTCTGAGACAATTACGAACACAAACAAGAATGTTTATGCTACAAGAATCGCTCAATTTAGTTAAAAATATTTAACTCAAGTTTCGCACATAGATAAATCACTAAAATTCAAAATATAGAAATTTTTATAGTTTTCTAACATTTATCTCAAAGATATATCTTCCACATATCATATAGATTTACTTTTTATTTCATATTGATTCAAAAATATTATTTCCTGCTTTATAATTTTTAAACCTCTTCCTTATATCCCCTCCTTACTAAGGAGGGGAAAAAGGGGTGGTTAATAATTTTCGATCCCTGCGTTTCGGGCTTAGTTTTTTACCTTTGGACTCCTTTTGAGCAAAGTTATCGCAGGATAGTATCTATTCTTTCAGAAACAGAACAAAGTATTTGGAAAGTAAATAACTACAGAAATCTATGATTACTGAGAGATAAAATTCAAGAAGAAGTTAATAATAGAATTAGAAAATAATAAGTACCGTTTGGTCCAGGTTTTTCGCAATCTCATCGTAAATGCTTCACACGCCATGGCTGACAGTGAAGAAAAAATCCTTGTACTTCAATCCTCTGTTTCAAAGGATGGCAAATTTGTGGAGATTTCCGTTCAGGATACAGGCTCCGGAATTGAAAAGGAAAAACTTGATAAGATATTTGAAGTTTACTATACAACAAAACCAGATGGATTGGGAACAGGACTCGGACTGGTAGTAGTGAAAGATATTGTAGAAAAACAGCACAAGGGCAGAGTGTTAGTCGAATCAGAAGTTGGCAAGGGGACTACTTTTACGGTTCAGCTGCCTTTAAAAGTTGAAAGGAAGCGGAAGAAAATTTTAATTGCTGATGATGAGGCGTATATCAGAGAGTTATTTGCGAGTTTTTTCGAGAGTAAGGGACTGAAAGTCTTTACAGCTGTAAATGGAATAGAAGCGCTGGATTATTTTGAAAAGATTCATCCGGATATTGTATTATCCGACATTGAGATACCAGTTATGAATGGATTTGAGTTTATTAAGGAAATAAAGTCAAGAAAACCCGAACAGAAAATAGTTCTTATGACCGGATTTTATTATGAGACTTCTATCAAAAAGAAACTTGAAAAAGCCAATATCACATTTTTCACCAAACCTGCCGATCTAAATGATGTATGGAAAATTGTAAATGAAGAGTTGAAAAAGTCATCTACGCCTTAAAAATAAACTATATAAAAAATCGAAAACAAAATGTCACCCTGCCCGTGCTCCGTAATACTTTGCAGGATGCAAGTTTATCGAATGTTGCCCTGAGTTTATCGAAGGGTCATTCCTGCCCGACAGTAGGCGAGGAAAGGTGATTAACCTACCTGTAAATAATAAAACATATCGCATTTCGATTAAACAGAGTGAATTCCACCCCAAATCCCGGCTTTTCCGCGGGTCACAAGGGACTCCGATACATCGGAAAACTCCCGGTGGAGCAGACTGTGGATTGGAGTTTGGTAAAGGATGCGTTTCTAATTACAAAGCTGGGGCTTTGTAACGAGTAAGATATGATAGTTATTAAAAACAGAGGACCGGGAAAGTTCCTGCAATCTTGAAATATCGACGCCCTTGCTTTAATTATTTTATCTATCTATATTAATAAGTGAGGTTTAAACCAATATATATGAAAGAGGTGGAAAATGAAACGAGTTTTAATGATGATGCTTGGAATAAACCCACAGAAAAGACTCCATCTCCAAAAATAACGTTTATGAAAGGCGTGCCTGACTGGGAATGGATGATCGGTGTAGGTACATATCTCAAAGATATAAAGGATATTACGGATGCTAATAAAGCATTATTGAAAAAAATCTCAAATCTCAAATAATTGAAATATTTATTCTATTTCTGGCTATTTTGGCTATGTTAATAATTATTACAAATAAATTGTCAAAAAGGATCAGGGGTTATTCGATGATTTCGGTGCATTTTTAGATAATAGCATTTTAAAATACCAACAAAGTGACAATAAACAATTTGTCCTTAAGGAATTTCAAATTCTCGCGGATTATACTAATAAAATCCTGGAAGAGCGCAAGCGGATGGAAAAGGCGCTTAAAGAAAGCGAAGAGAAATATCGGCTTATGGTGGAGATTTCCGGAGATGGTATCGTAATTAGCCAGAAAGATAAGTTTATTTTTGTCAATGACGCCTTTGCAAAAATGTTGGGCTACGATAAAGACGACCTTGTTTACAGAAATTATAAGGAAGTATATACCGAAAAAGCCGTCAATAAACTCAAAGAACGTGAAAGGCAACGCAATAAAGGGCAAAAAGTCTCAAACCGCTATGAAACAGTGTTAAAAAAGAAAGACGGAACCGAAATAGATGTTGAAACTCATGTCGCCATCATTGAATACAAAGGCGTTAAAGCAACCTTTGCGGTTATCCGGGACATTACAAAGCAGAAAGAGATAATTAAAAAGCTACAAAAATCAGCGGAACAGACCGGGGACTTAAAAGATTTTATTCCCATCTGTGCCGGGTGTAACAAGATCCGTGATGGTGAAAAGGAAGGCAAACCATGGGTTTCACCGCCTGAATATATGGCTAAGCGCTTACCGGATATTAAATTTTCACATGGTATGTGCCCCGATTGTATGGCAAAATGGTATCCTGATTATGTTAATGTAATGGATATTAAGAAACGTGATAAAGACATAGACCAATAAAACGTTTGGGATCTCTCGTGATAGGGCAGTCGGAGAATACTTTGTGGAAAGGTTAAGGTTAAGAGAGGAATCAGTTAAAGTTTAGAG